>JBIOXP010000346.1:0-3174 GCA_044869705.1 Binatia bacterium
TATACCGAAACGGTCGCTTTGCATCGGAGCTTCGCCGCCCATGCGCGGCGGCTTGCCATTTCGTCCACGAAATCCGTTGTCGGTCACACGCTCGGCGCCGCGGGCGCGCTGGAATTTGTCGCCGCCGTCATGGCCATTCGTGATGGCATCGCGCCGCCGACCATGAATTACATCGGGGCGGACCCCGACTGCGACCTCGACTACGTTCCGAATGAAGCACGGCGGATGCCCATCCGAGCGATCTTGAGCAATTCCTTCGCCTTCGGCGGATTGAACGCTGTTTTGGCGGCGCGCCAGATCCAGTGAACGCTCACGTCGGACTGGCTGGCTGGTGTAGCAGTGCGAGTCGCTCCCTGCCCCACCGGTTTCTTCAGAACAGCTGCGAAATTAGCAGGCGTATCGGGCAATGATGCAATGCCCGCCTGTGCGCCAGAACTCTCGCGTCCTGCGCGCTTATTGGGCGGCCGGGTAGATCAACGATCCAGAGGGCTGCGCCCGTGCCGCTTCGTTGATACGCGCCGGTTCGACGCGTCCTGGGCCGAGGATATGGAATACGGTGTCGCCCATCGCGAGCAGATAGTCGGCGATAATCCGTCGATGGCATCGCCACCACACCGCTTCCGCGCACATGATGCCGCAGCATTGCGTCCGGCCAAGTTCACGCAGCCGGCCAAGACCGGCGCGAAAACTATCGCTCATGGCGTAATCGGCATAGTTATGGAAACTTTCGTTCTGCCAGAACGCGTTGACATCCGATGACACTTTGCGTTGCCGGCCGCGCAGACCGCCAAGCGCTGCAATGTGTTCGTATCCGATTTGAAACGACGCTAATGACTGCGGCAGCACGTCGCCATTGTATTGCGCGTTCGTGCGCGAGCGCGGCACCGTGCGAACGTCGACGACAAGCGTGATCTCGGCTTTGCGCAGCAGACCTGCAAATTCGTCAAGCGGGCGCGTCGAATGGCCTATGGTGAAGAATGGGTACACGACCCAGCTTAGCTCGGCGTCGTGCGCTCGTCGCCTCGGCCGGTCAGCACTTCGGCACGCACGGAGGACGAAGTCGCGTGGGGACAGTGGCACTCAACGGCGAAGGTGGCGCAATGCTTGCCCTTTGTGGAGGGCAACATGATCCGTCTTGTCGCTCTTGATCTCAAATTGTGGATCGTCCGCGCTGGCGTGATGGATGTAGCCTTTGTAATTCACGTTTTTGGTATGCACCCGCACGACCCGGCCAGTGACCCGGCCCGCTTCGGAATTCCAGATCACGTGGTCGCCGACCTTGAAACTTCTTGCCATCGCGCAGCCCAGGAACCTCTTGCAAAAAACCATCCAACGATTATAAGATAGACTTAAACTATATCTTTAGATTCGATATGTCGAGCTCATTCGCAAAATCGGCAGGCGCTATCGGTGACCTGAGCTTCGCATTGGTAGCGTTGCTCCGGGCTGACGGACACCTCTGCAACGTATTGACGCACATTGCAGCCGCCGACTGGCGTGCGGTGGAACAGGCAATTGTCGTCATTCTGAGCCCGCGCGCTTCACCGAAGAAGCTGTCCAATGTGGCCCGCAACATCCTCGAGCTTGCCTGCGATAACCGCGGCATAACAGGACGCATCATGGGCCCCTTTTTCTTCAATGCCATCGCGCGGATCGCCGGCAGACCGGCTGGAAAGCGCCTTGAGAAAAGAATTAGGCATTTGCGACGCCGCATGTTTTTGGACGGCCAAACGTATTTGGTGGCGCATCCGCGGCGAGCAACCAAAAAAACCGGCGGTGCGCCCTCCGTCCGCAAGATCAACTTTGATCCAGCGGCCATTTTGGCGATGACTACCAACGGGACAGGACCATGACCTACGTTGTCACGGAGAATTGCATCAAGTGCAAGTACATGGACTGCGTCGAGGTTTGTCCCGTTGACTGCTTTTACGCCGGCGAGAACATGCTGGTGATCCACCCCGATGAATGCATCGATTGCGGCGTTTGCGAACCGGAATGCCCGGCTGAGGCTATCAAGCCCGGCACCGAGCCTGGACTAGAGGAATGGGCGAAGCTCAATCGCGAATATTCGGCGAAATGGCCGAACATCACGTCAAGGGGCCTGGCTCCCGCAGATGCGAAAAAATGGGATGGCGTTCCCGGCAAACTCGCATCCTTCAGCCTAAATCCACATGGAGACCCCTCGCAAACTGATTCTGCCTCCGCGACCACGCCAGTTGAGGAAAGTCTCCCATGAATTCCGAGACGACCTCCATGTCGGAAGCGGGCAATTTCAGGAAACGACAATGACCGTCGATATCTCGAATCGCTAATTCGGACAGATTACGAACGGTGCCATCCGAACGACAGCCTCGAAGACCTCAAGCGCCGGTCGCATTTCGCGAAAGCGGATCGGGGTCTGCGACGCGTCTGGCTCACCACTGCCGCGCGGCCCATGAGTGGAACTCACCGAGAACGACCTGCTAACTATGTACAAGAGGAGGCAAGCAACGATGACTGATCCCAACACGCAATTGTCGGTGGATTCGACTATCGATGTACGCTCGATTATCCCGCGCGAGCGGCATCCCCTGATCTTCAATACATTCCAACGACTGGAGCCGGCGCACGCGTTCGTACTTGTCAATGATCATGATCCAAAACCGCTTTACTACCAGTTCCAAGCTGAGCATCAGGGCAAGTTTGGTTGGGATTATTTAGAAAAGGGCCCTGACGTCTGGCGAGTCATCATCAGTCGAACCGCGTGAAAAAAGACGTCCACTAATTTGTCGGCCGCGGAAAACATTCAAGCGCTCGACACATCCCGATCGCGATGACAGCCCAGACCAGGCTGCGAACCGTCATCGCGCCAATCGTTCTCACCTCAAATGCTCCGCCAAGAAAAATGTAGACACCCAATGCGGCAAACACGGCTATCGTCGTGATGGCAATCGCCGCTGACAATTGCGCCGCCCAGGGTTTCCACAGAAAGACTCCGCAGCCGGCGATGATATAGGCAAACCCGGCAAAAAAATTGAACCAAAGAACAAAGGGAACAATATTTCCGGCGGCCGCCCTTTCGGCCGGAGGGCCGAACAAGGTCTTACCCCCTACAAAGACGGTCACTATGCCGAACGCCACCGCGATTAAGGCTGCCGCGATAGCCCAACGTGGGCGAGATGTCGTTTCAGACAT
>JBIOXP010000347.1:0-5842 GCA_044869705.1 Binatia bacterium
AGGCGGGTTGCTCAAAAAGCTATGGGGTGAGAAATTGTAGATCGTCCGAGAATTCACCTCCAGTTTTACTCGCCCGCGCCCAGGCGTGTCATAAAGCACATCTCTCTCGATTGTCATGCTGAGTGAAACGAAGCATCTCGGCTTATCGGCCACTTACGAATATGAGATTCTTCGCCTTCGGCTCAGAATGACGGTCGTGATAAAGCCTGATGTGCGGAAGGACGAACGAGGGAAATTGCACATTTGGAACGGCGAGAACAATTTGAACGAATCTAGCGTGCAAGAGCCGGATCGCGCGTACTAACTTCCAAGGAGCCCGCTCATGGCTGAAGCGCAGGTTTTGAAAATCGATTCGCTTCCGATTATCGATCGCGGCAACGGCATTCAAACCACTCCGCTCGTAACGAAAGAAATCGGCTCGCAGCACCTCACCACCGGGATTACCCGCTTTCCGGTGGGCGCCAAAGTTCCCATGCATTCGCACAACTGCGAGGAGCAAGTGACGATTCTCGAAGGCGAAGCCGAAGCCGAGATCGGCGAGCAGCGTTACCGACTTGGTCGTTATGACACGACCCTGGTTCCCGCAAACATGCCGCACCGTTTTGTGAACGTGGGCACGACGCGCCTCGCGATTCTATGGATCTATACCGCAGCGGACGTCACCCGCACCTTTACTGAAAGCGGCGAAACTGTGGCTCATCTATCCGAACGCGATCTCACCGGCTGAAAACATTCACGAGATAGCGCCCCTGTAACGCGAGCTAGAACAGAATCCGTTGCGCTGTAGGCGCGCCACGGCGTGCGCCGTCGGGTGCGTGCTTCCGGTGTGGTTAACAAACACAACCATTCGCTACTTTCCCCAAATTCTTTTCACGAATCCTTCCTCTTCCAACCGCTTCAAGTACTTATCCGTCACGTAACTTTTCGCATCGACGCCCCGGGCCTTGGGATTGGTCTCGGCAATCTGATCAACGACGGCCTGCATCGCGATGGCGGACGGATAGGGCACCGCCTCTAGCTGCTTGACGAAATAATCATAGCCTTCCTGCACCGCTTTGAGATTCTGCACCCGAGTGAACTGCGCTAGCGCTTTGATCGAATAGTCCCGCTCGGTTTTAAGCACTTTAATGGCTTCGAGATAGCCACGCAGGAAATTCATCACCTTGGTTTCTTGCCGGTCCAAAAATCGCCTGCTGCCGAGCAGCCCGGTGTTGAAAAAAGGAATATCCATTTTGAGCGAATCGGCGAGCACGTTAAGCTTGAGTCTCTCTGCTTCGACGCCAAAGGGAGCGTTGGCAACCGTGCCATCGATGTTGCCGGACTTGATTGCCGCGATGCGCGAGGGTTCATCGCCAATCTGCAATATCGTCGCATCCTTCACCGGATCGACGCCGAGCTTCTTAAGCATCGCGCGCATGCCGAAATCCGCGGAAGAGCCGTAGCGGCTCACGCCAAATTTTTTTCCCTTTAATTGTTCGAGGCTCTTAATCTCTGGCCGCGTGATCAGCTGGTAATTGAGCTTGTCGAGAAGCCCGGCGAAATAAACGATATCCCCGCCTTCCAGATTGGCCGCAACCCCCGGCGCGCCGCTTAACTGAGAGAGATCGAGATTGCCCGAAATGAGCACCTGAATATTCGTCGAGCCTCCAGGGATGTAAATCGTTTCGGTAACCAGTCCGTACTTCGTGAAAAGCCCGCGATCTTTGCCGATGTGCATGAGGCCCGATTGCAAACTGATCGACCCCTGTCCCACCCGAATTTTTTCTTGTGCAAGAGATCCGCCGACGGCAAAAGCGAAAATTACAGCAGCGATTAGCATGATCTGTTTCATGGCGCCCTACTATCACAGTGCGAATGCTCCCGCCATGCCTGTCGGTATTCGGCATTGCGCGGATACCCGCGCTGTGCGATCTTTTTCGCCAGCACTCCCGAAGGAGGAAACATGGCTGAAGTAATCGTCAAAACAGTAATGAATGGGCCGTTAGAAATCTGGGGCGGCGCCAAGCTGGTGGACGACGCGGGCAAAGAATATGCCGACAGCGGTACGGATCCGCTTTATCTGTGCCGTTGCGGCCACTCGAAAACAAAGCCGTTCTGCGATAACAGTCACGAAGAAGTCGGCTTCAAAGCCGAAGAGACAGCGGGATAGAGCAAGCAAAACTCAACACTCCACTACTCCAAGACTCCATCACTCCAAATGGGGCGCGGCATGTTGGAGTACTGGAGTGTTGGAGTGATAGTTTCAAAAGTAAATTATACAATCTACCGACAATTTTTGGAGGAGAGGCTACGATGCAAGGCAAAGTAGTTATCATTACAGGCGGCGCGAAGGGGATCGGTCGTCACGCTGCGCATACACTTGCAAAAGCGGGCGCAAAAATCGTTCTCGCCGATGCCGATCTCGAACGGATGCACAAGACGCTCGCAGAGATTCGGAATCTCGATGCGGAAGCCATCGCCATTCCGACCGACGTTCGCGATGAAAAGGATGTCCGGCGGCTGGTGCACGAGACCATCGACCGTTTTGATCAGATCGACGCTTTGATCAATGATGCTGGCATCGTTCCACATTTCAATTGGGGCATTCCGCGTTGGCCTCGAGTGCGCCATCTCAGCAAGGATTTCTGGGACAACGTGATCCAAACCAATCTCGGCGGAACGTTTCTGTGTACGAAATATGTAGTGCCGTTCATGGAAGAACGCCGCGCGGGGAATATCGTGAACCTCTGGGGCGGCGGCCGGCCGGAAAACCACGGCGCATCGCCGTACGTCGTCAGCAAAGATGCGATTCGGACCTTTACCCGGTTTGTCGCTGAAGAAGAGCGCGAATGGAATGTCTGTGTGGTCGCATTCAGTCCGAAGCAGGCGATTGCTACTGAAGACGCGCCGGAAGAAGCGCGCAAGCGTCTTCCCGGTCCGGAAATCCTGGGCAATGGATTCGTCCTCGCGGCCCAAGCGGGTATGGAATTGACCGGCAAAACCGTCGAGCACCGTGATGGAAAGCTCGTATCAGTCGATTAAACCGTGCGTGGGCTGGGCAGCGGTCGGCGATGCCTCCATCCCGAGTAGCTCCAAGCGCGTATCGAGGGCTGCGGCGTGCGATTCAATTTGACCACAGCGCGGTTCTTCGGTAATTACTACGCTCCGGGAGGTAGTTTATGATTTCCATAAGTGATCAAATGAAAGAACTTGTCGACCACGCGCTGGCCAACGGCTCTCCGTGTATTCTCGCTACTGTCTCGGCGGATGGGGAGCCGGACATCGGCTACAAAGGCAGCATGATGGTGTTTGACAACGAGTCCCTCGCCTATTGGGAGCGCACTAAACGCGTACACATGAAAAACGTCAAGGAGAACCCGCGCGTTGTCGTGCTCTTCCGGGACGCCAAGACAAAAGCCGCCTGGCGTTTCCACGGCACGGCAACTCTGCACGAGAGCGGAGCTATTCGCGACCAAGTTATGGCACGCACGGTGAAAGATGAATTGGACAAGGATCCCGAGCGGAAAGGTGCCGCGGTGGTGATTCGTCTGGACAAAATCACCAATATGGGCGGGCAAGTTTTGTCGAGTCGATAATCGAGCATTCCGGCGCCAGAAAATCTCTGCATTTTTCGGCGCGCGTTAGTTACAGCCGTGTCAAAAACCAGGCCAGCCTGGGCCGAACTCGAAAGATCCCTTGTCAACCGACAAACGAGATGCTCAGCTCGTTCAGCGTCAGGGTCTGGCTCCGCAGACTCGCGCCGCGCCTAGCGATCTGACACGTCAGTATGCTGAGAGCCGCCGCGCGCTCTCTCACGCGCCACAGCAATGATATGATCGAACCGTGACAAAACTTTTGGGTTTATTGCTCATGAGCGGAGCCGTTTTGGGCGCGCTTTTTCTTCTCACCAACCTTGCGCATATGGCTGGGGGCGAAAGCACCCAGGCGCTGAGGCTCAAACCAACATCGGCGGTTCAGGAAGGCTCGATCGTTTCCATCGAGTACACGCTTCGTGACGACAGCGGCAACATCATCGATACAAATACCGGTAAAGAGCCGCTCACATTCATTGAAGGCGCGGGTCAAATCGTCAAGGGGCTCGAACGCGAGCTTAGCGGGATGAAAGTGGGCGATCAGAAGAAAATTCAGGTGAAACCCGAAGACGGTTACGGCTTCCCTGATAAGAACGCGTTTCACGAGATTCCTCGCGAGAAGGTCCCGCCGGAGGGACAAAAGCCGGGCGCTATGCTTATGACCAAAGCGCCAGACGGTGGCGCCATTCCCATGCGCGTTCACGAAGTAAAGGAAAAAACGGTGGTCGTTGATTTGAATCATCCTCTCGCCGGTAAAACTTTGAACTTCGACGTCAAGATCAAAGAGGTCAGAGCCGCGGAATCGAAGTGACGCCGGAAGTTTGGAGTACTGGAATGATGGAGTGATGGAATATTGGGTTAGCCAAAAACCATCACTCCACTGCTCCAATACTTCACCGTTCCACCACCTCCATGCGTTCCCATTTTTTTTACGGCTACGTAATCCTCGCTCTATGTTTCGCCAACATGGTGGCGATGCGCGGCGTCAATGGAGCGTTTGGCGTTTATTACTTGGCATTGTTGGAGGAATTCTCCTGGTCGCGCAGCGACGGCGCATCCATCGCATCCATCAACTACGTCGTCTATGCATTGGCCGCACCGGTGGTCGGTTTGGCCTTCGACCGCTTCGGGCCGCGGCTGCTCATGCCGCTGGGGGCGGCGTTGGTTGGCATCGGCATGATGCTTTCGTCGCTTGCCAATTCACTGGTCGGTCTTTATTTTTCTTACGGCATCGTTACCGCTCTGGGTCAGGGCGCTCTTGGTTTCGTCGGTCATAATGCGCTGATCTCCTTCTGGTTTGCAAAGCGTCGCGCCACCGCGATTGGAATTGCGTCGATGGGCCAAGGCGTGGGCGCATTGCTGATGGTTCCGGTGACACAGATGTTGATCAACTCCGTGGGCTGGCGTTGGACTTACATCGTGAGCGGCAGTCTCATGCTGCTGCTTCTTGTTCCGGCTAACGCATTACTTCAGCGGCGCAGACCGCAGGACGTCGGGCAATTTCCCGACGGCGCCAGCGTGGCCACTGCGGAAACCGTCGATCGTCAACCCGCGCAGGCAACCAGTAAGCGCGACTGGACGCTTCGCGAAGCCGCGCATACATTTCCGTTCTGGTGCATTACCATCGGTCATCTAGCGCTGGGCACCGCCCTGTTCTTGATCAATACTCACGCGATCGCTCATTTTGTTGCCGTTGGATATGAAAAACTTGCGGCATCTTTTTATTTCGGCTTGATCGGTTTCATTCGAATCGGCGCCACAATCCTATGGGGCTCGATCTCCGACCGGCTCGGTCGAAGCGAGACCTACGGCCTTGCCATTTTTGTGACGCTCATGGGTTTAGCCGGGATGATCGCCATGACGGTTGACGCCCCACTGTGGTTGGTTTATCTCACAATCGCGCTTTATGGTGTGGGCCACAGCGCCGGCAATCCGACCTATGGCGCGGTCATCGGCGACATTTTTTCCGGTCGAAAAATCGGTTTAATTTTTGGCTTTCTGGAAATCAGCTTCGGACTGGGGAGCGCCTTCGGCTCTTGGATTGGAGGGTATCTCTTTGATTTCACCGGCTCCTATGCCTGGTCGTTCACAGTCTGTATCGCTTGCTTTATCATTTCAGGCCTTGCGATTCGCGGCTGCACCGTGTGGCAAACGCGGCAGAGCGCGCTATTCACCGCAGAGGCACTGAGAACACAGAGACAGACTGTTTAACTGTCCGTGCGCTCCGCATCTCTGTGATCATTACAGCTTGCGAATGGGGCTTAAGCCTT
>JBIOXP010000348.1:0-4629 GCA_044869705.1 Binatia bacterium
TCGGAACCGTACTGGGCGTTGCTCTTGCGGCCGATTCCCGCCGCCCAGATTTCCGCACCGCCTTTTACCTCTGCCATTTTCCCTCCGACTTACTTCCGAATTTGCTCTCGACTACCTCAGCGTCTCCGTGGTGAAACTTCTGCCTTACCTCCCTAACCGCTCCAGAGTGGCGACGTAGTCGCGCACGCCGCGCGCCACGTCGTATGCGGGCTCGTAGCCGAGATTTTTTTCCGCCGCCGAGATATCGAACACGCAGTAACTTTGCTTGCTTCGACCCAGCTTGCTCGGGCCAGGGCCGAGCTGAATTTTGTGGTTGGGAAACAATTTGGCGGCGGCATTCAAGAATTCCCGCGGCGTCGAAGCCTTGCCGGTGCCGATGTTGAAAGTCCATTGCTTCGGAGTCGCTGCCTTGAGCGCAAGATAAACCGCGCGTCCGACATCGCCCACGTACACCGCGTCGTTCAACTGATCGCCGCCGTGAGGGATATTCCAACTCTCGCCGCTGCGCGCTTTCTCGATTAACTGGCCGTAAAACGACAGCGGGCCGTGGCGCGCTTCCTTTCCCGGACCGTAGATCGACACGAAGCGCAGCGCGATGAATTCGCTGGCGTAGGTTTCACGATAGTACCGACCAAGCTCTTCGCAGCAGACCTTAATCGAGCCGTATAGATCGGCCGGCTGCTTCGGATAGTCTTCCCGCACAGGCCTGCAAGTTGGCGGTGCGTAGTCGCCGGTGATTTCGCCGTAGGCGGCTTTCGAGCTGGTGAAGACGACCCGTTTGATCCCCTTCTGGCGCGCTGTTTCCAACACATTGATGGTACCGTCGAGGCCGACTTTTACCGCAAGCCGTGGATCGGCCTCCGCCGGTTCGGGCATCAACGCCGCGAGATGCGCGATGTGCGTGATCTGATGCCGGTCGACAATTTTTTCCAAAATTGCGCGGTCGCAAATATCGCCGATTTCGATATCGACGCGATCTTTAACGTCGCCCATCAACGTGAGATCCATCCGATTATCCATCAGCACCGGCCGCACGCCGTCTTGTACCATCAAGCGCGCCGTCACCGCGCCATTTACACCAAGACCTCCGGTAACTAGAATCCGCATATTTTACTTCTCGAATGAGCATTTCTTCTATCCGGTTTCACGCGTCTTTGTCCAGCGGCGCAAGAATTTTCTAGTTTCCTGTTTCTAGTTTCCGGTTTACGCAAAATGCCTGCAAACCTCGGAGTTCGCATTGAGGGAACCAGAAACTCAAAACCGGAAACTAGAAATTGGCGGTCGTCCTTGGCGGCCGTATATTGACACCGCTTCGCTTCGCTTAGTACAACGAGGAATAAACAAGGAGAACGAAATGACCGAAAGAAACAGCTGGCAACCTCCCGAGTTCATCTCCCGCGATCGTTGCATCAAAGACAGCGAAGAAATTCTCGGCATGGCCGACGTGCCGATTAAAAGCACCGAGGATATTTTCCGCGTCAATATTCTAGGAATGGACTGGGATTTCGGCATGGTCGTTCACGAACCGCTGGACGCAAGTCGGATTCCCACCGGCGCCGACGGCAAGAAAGCCGGATTTTTTTTACTGCACGGCGGCTCCAGTGATTTCAAAGGCATCGAGCGTCACGCGAAGCTCCTCGCGAGTAAGTTTGGCTTTCGCGTCATGGCCGGCACATTCCCCGGCCGTTTTTATTTTCCTGATCCGAGCCGCGATTGGCCGGATGACACGATCCACGCCGACGGCACCGTGCGCACGCCGATCTGGAAACAGGGCGAAGCCATCGGGTCGGATGAGTATGACGTCATAAAAGATCCGTCCAAGCGCAACCGTTACGGGACGCGCACTCTCGCGCGGGCAAAGCCCGAGAGTAATTTCTGGTATCGGATGGCAGCGTGGCCCGCGGCCTTCGAGGACGGCATGATCGAAGCGTGCCGCCGCCATTTTCCTGAACGGGAATTCTCAGTTTACGGCCAGGGTCATTCCACGGGCGGCCCGTTCGTATGCATGCTGTCGCAGCGCATTCGCAACATGGCGGGCATTTGCGCCACCGAGCATTCGCCCTTCGGCTATATCTGCCGCGAGCGCGACATCTGGGGCGGGGACATGGGAAAGATCAGCGGTTATGAAAAGCCTGAGAAGAAAGGCAAAGGCCGCTCCGATCCCTTCAATGAGCTTTACATTCGCACCTGGCGTGATCTCGCGCGCTATCTCGGCCCCGAGTCGCTCGGCCAGGAAGGGCCCTCCGCGCTCATGCGTCTGCCGGCGATCATGGAAGACGTTTTCGAAGCATGGGACAAAGCCAAGAGCCGGCCGCAGTTCAAAGCGGAATACATCGTGACTCATGCGATTACCGACTCACTCGCCGAGGGCGCGCGGGTCAGTGCGGCGCGATTGAAAATGAACAAGGACGAAACCGAAGCGCTCGTGAATCGGTTTGTCGGCTACACGCGCGAGCTCTCGGGCTCCGACGTAAAGCCCGTCCCGCCGTTTCTCTTCGAGATCTCGAAAGACAGCCGCGATCATAGCCCGGAAGTTTACGCCGAAGCCATCATGCCCGCTTTCCGCGCCATGAAACCGGCGCCGAAAATAGGCATCACGCGCTTTGGCGCCGGCGTGCATAGTTTCTGGAAACCGGAAAAAGATCTGCCCGCCGGCATCGTGCCGTCGGTGATCAAATCATGGAACGAAGCGGTGACCAGGGGATATTTCGTGTAATCGGATCCAACCAGGAGGCCCTGAATGAAAATTACTCTTTATTACGCACCTAATACCTGCGCGCTCGCGCCCTATGTGACTCTGACCGAAGCCGGCGCCGATTTCGAGGTCAGGCCGCTCAATCATCGCAAACGGGAGAATTTCTCGCCCGAGTACCTCAAAATCAACCCGAAGCACAAAGTCCCTTCGCTGGTGGTCGACGGCAAGGTGCTCACCGAGAACGTCGCGATCCATCAATGGGTCCATCGCACTTTTCCTCACGCGCGAATCCTGCCCGCCGGTCCGTGGGATGAATTGCAGGCGATCGCACTGCACTCCTGGTGCGCCAGCGGCATTCACCCCTATCTGAGCCGCATCAACAATCCCCAGAAAGTCTGCGATGTGACCGGGACATCCGACAGCGTGGTCAAGCTCGCGACGGAGTTTCTGTTCGAAAATTTCAAAATTGGTGACGATTTTCTTGCCGGGCGGGAGTATTTCTTCGACCATTTCACTGCGCCGGATGCTCACTTCTTTTGGTGCTGCCGCCGCGCCACTCAGTTAGGCGTTGACATCTCTGGCTTCCCGAACGTCGTTGCGCATTTCAAACGGATGCAGGAGCGCCCGAGCGTCAAGAAGCTGCTTGCCTACGACAAGGAACTGAATCAAGCTTTTGCCAGCACGGCTTAGGCGATTATTGACTTCGCGTAGCGTCTGCGCCGTCTCAGTGTGATGCCGCCACGCGTCCCGCGGTGAATGCTAAAACGAGCCACAATGAAAAGAAGCACTGAACGCATCTTAACTACCCATGTCGGCAGCCTGCCGCGACCGGCGGATTTGCGCGCCATGTGGGCGAAGAAGAATCCGACGGCAGAGGATGAAGCGGCGTTGCAAACCCGGTTGCGCTCGGCTGTCGGGGAAGTCGTGCGCGCACAGCAGGACGTGGGTATCGATATTCCCAACGACGGCGAGTTCGGCAAGCCGATGCGCGCGTCCACCGATCGCGGCGCCTGGGGCAATTACATTTTCGACCGTGTCTCCGGCTTCACGCCGACTTCGGCCGAGACGATGGCACCCGATACTGCCAAGACTGGCGCGGCGATGCGCATCGTCGGCGTGCGCTGGGAGCAGCGCGAGTTCGCCGAGTTCTACGCCGACACCGGCCTCGGTGCGCCGAGCACCCCTGCCCTGCGTCCCACCTGCACCGGCCCGATCGTTTACACCGCGCAAAAATTTGTCCGTGAGCAGCTGGTCAACTTGAAGCTCGCCTGCAACGATGCGGGCAGTGAAGAGGCGTTCGTCAGCGCCATCGCGCCGGGCAGCCTGGAAATGTTCTGCCGCGATCAGAACAGTTACTACCCGACCACGGAGAAATTCCTGGAAGCGATTGCCGATGCGATGCGCGAAGAGTATCGCGCCATCGTCGAAGCCGGTTTCATCCTCCAGCTCGACGATCCGGGTCTCCCCGGCGCCTGGGACATGCTCGATCCGCGGCCGACTGTGCAGGATTACCAGCGCTACGCGTCGCAGCGGGTGGAAGTTTTAAATCACGCCCTCCAAGAGATCCCACCCGATCGCGTGCGTTATCACATTTGCTGGGGCAGTTGGCATGGCCCGCATACCACCGATTTTCCGCTGCGCGACATCGTTGATGTGATGCTCCGTGTCAATGCTCAAGCCTACTTGATTGAAGCCGGCAATGTCCGCCACGAACATGAATTCAAAGTCTGGCGCGACGTGAAGCTTCCGGCCGGAAAGATTCTCATCCCCGGCGTCGTCAGCCACTCCACCGATCTGGTCGAGCACCCGGAAGTGGTCGCCGATCGCATCATTGGCTTCGCCGAACTCGTCGGCCGAGAAAACGTCATCGCCGGCACCGACTGCGGTCTCGGCGGCCGCGTCCATCCGCAAATCGCCTGGGCCAAGCTCCGCGC
>JBIOXP010000349.1:0-5152 GCA_044869705.1 Binatia bacterium
CGTTTCAGACGAGGAGAAGCATCGGGCTGTGATTCACGCGATGGTGGCAACTCTGAAGGGCAGTTTGAGCTGGACCAAGCCTGCGGACAGCCTTGAAGGAAGTGACGAGTTGGCGAGCTTGAACGGCAAGCTGCGCGCCGTTACCGAGGATTTCATTCGGCTTGAGAAGGACGGCATCCAGGAATACAAGATCCTCGCAAAAGAAAGCAGCGGTTACTATCACGGGCTTTTCAAGATTCTTTTGGACTCAATGATTCGTGACTCCGAAAAGCACGTGGATCTGCTGGAATTTCTCAGGAATAAGCTAAATGGTTGATGAGGCCGAGCGTTTTTTAATGTCTCCTTCGGGATTCAGAAGCCCTCGAAGCCGAGGACTGTTCGGTTACGATTTGCTCGGATCGAGCAGGGGTGGTGAATACCCAAAATTCACCGGCTAGGTCTCTCGCGGCGCCGCCGACAACATCATGTATGACAAATTGCTGATTCCTCTCGACGGATCACCCGCGGGTGAGGCCGTGCTTCGTTACGTCCACGTTCTCCAGCGCGGAGCCAAGATTCCAATCGAGCTAGTAACCGCAATCGATGTTACCGCGGTGACCAGCTACCTGGCGGCTGAAAAAATGCGCTTTCTCGATGAGCTGATCGCCGGCGCCGAGCTCGCGAGCCAAAATTATTTGGGGCGAATCGCGGCGAAGCTCGAAACCTTCGACGTTAGTCGTACAGTAAGGCAGGGGAAAGCCGCCGAGGTGATTATCGAATGCGCGATGAGCACGCCGCGGACGCTGATTGCCATGGCCACGCACGGCCGCTCGGGTCTCGGGCGCTGGCTGCTCGGAAGCATCGCCGAAAAAGTGTTACGTAGAACCCAAAATCCGCTTTTTCTAGTGCGCTCAACGGATGATGATGCGCCGCAAAGCGAGGCTTCGTTCAGCTCGATCATTGTGCCGCTGGATGGCTCGGCGCTGGCCGCGTCGGTCCTGCCGACGGCGACCCAGCTGGCGAAACGGCTGGCGCTTGGCGTTGTGCTATTCAGAGCGTTTGAGCTGCCAGCCAAGGCGTATTACGGGAGCGAAGATTTTTTGCCGAATTACGCCGAGCTGACAAATCAACTCAGGGCAGAAACGCAAGCTTACTTGGACGACCGCGCCGCGGAGATTCGAACGAACGGGGTTGCCAGTGTCACGGCGAGAGTCAACGAAGGATTGCCCGCCGACGAAATCTTACGTTGCACAGGCGACTATCCGAACTCGTTTATGGCGATGTGTACCCATGGACGATCCGGAGTGAGGCGCTGGATACTCGGTAGCGTCACGGAAACGGTAGTGAGGCATTCCAGCGTTCCGGTTTTGGTATTGCGCGCGCCGTGATGGCGCGAACCTCTTCACTCAATATCGGCAACCTTATGCACGCCCTCCCCCCAGTCCTCGACCTTGAAATCTTTAAAGGCGACAGCGATCGGTTCTTTTTCTTCGATCGAGATCATGCGGTTTTTGTACTGCATCAGAAACGAGATCTTTAACAAAAGCGAATCATCGCTGGCTTCCAGGAGCGTAACTTTCTCTTCGAGATACGAGTATTCCTTTTTGCGGAATACTTCTTTTACCCGATCCCGCGTCAAAACCTCTTTATTGCCTAAAAACCCACCCATACAACCTCCTTAGTATTGTCGATCAAACAGCGCGAACGGCAACTTAGTTACTGGCGAAATCATCACTGAGTCAGCCTTGATGGTCGGTCGGGCGAACACGTTACCCTAGAGCTTCCACATAGCGCAAAACGTCGGTCGTGGTCACGAGTCCGACCAGAGCGCCTTCGCTCAGCACCGGCAAGCAGCCGACTTTCTTTGCCGCCATCAGATGCGCAGCGTCTTTGATCTCGGTCTCCGGCGCGACAGTAAGCAAATGTTTTTTCATGATCGTTTTGATCAAAACCGTTTTGAGCAGTGCCGATCTGGTTTTCTGTTTGAGACCAAAGACTTGATTGGCAGCCGCCCCGATCAAATCGCGCTCGCTCAGGAGGCCGACAAGCTTACCGTTTTCCACGATCGGAATATGGCGAATGCGTCCGAGTGAGATCACATCATTGGCAAGGTCCAAAGTATCATCCGGCCCTAATGTCACCGGAGAGCCCATCATGATCTCGCGCACCACCGCGTCTTTGCCATTTTTCATTTTACTCCTCCTGCATTCGGTTGGCGAAACATCTCAGCACATCGACGTAGGTGACGATCCCAACCAGACCTTCGGATTCATCGACCACGGGGACGCCGCCGATCTTCTCTTCGAGCAAAAGCTCGATGGCTTCCTGCAGCTCATCGTCCGGTGTCAAGGTAAGCGGATTCGTCGTCATGACATCGCTGATCTTGGTGCCGAGCGCGTGCTCGCGCTCCTCCGGCGCGGAGAGCAACGCACCGCTCAGAAAGGAGCGAAGATCGCGGTCGGTTATGATGCCGACCAATAAGCGGCCTTGCACTACCGGCAGCTGCCGAATTCGATGCTCCGACATGAGCTCGTCAGCTTGGCCAACGGTTTCCGACGGTGAAACGCTCAGCGGATTTGTTGTCATCACGTCGGCGACTTTCATCCAGTTGTATTTTCCCATTTGGACTCCTTCCCGATCGAGTCGCTGCCGCCGTTGGATGCGACACCTCGACCTAGCAATCTTTAATTCAGCACATGATATGCCATCTTCGCTCGGTGGAACCGACAGCGATTCCGGCGATTTGAATTTACGGGAAACTGATTTTTCTCATCCGTGACAAATTTCTCGTCGCGTTGCGCGAAGATGAGAATCACGGCGACTGCCGACAGCGAAGCGAAACGACTTAGACGCACGTACCGGCATCGTTCTTGCGCACGGTGCCTTTTTAATGGATACGGTCTCGGAGGTGCATATGCCCAAGGTAGAAAAAATACTGGCGCCAACGGATTTTTCGGAACTATCGAAGCTCGGGGTTCGCTACGCTTTGGACATGGCCCGCGACCGTAGAGCCGAGTTGATTGTTTATCATGTCATCGATCTGGGCGAAGGGTGGAAAGGCATTCACGCCGAAGTGACGCCGGGGCGTCATGACATGCTCGAGGACAACCGCCGGCTACTGGATAAATTCATCAGGGACAATTTTTCAGAGCGAGACTCGGTGAAACTAACGCTGATCGTTGAGTTCGGCGCTGCTTTTAAGAACGTCGTCGAATTGGCCGAGAGGGAAAATGTCGATGTGATCGTCATGTCTACGCACGGGCGCACTGGACTGGATCATATGATTCTGGGCAGCGTAACGGAAAAAGTCATTGCGCGTGCTCCTTGCCCGGTGTTGGTGGTGCCACGGCGGACCCGACGACCTTTACCGAGCGTGGCGTAGTCGCATACCGACGGAGTGGCCAATACGATAATGGGGAGCTAGCCTGCCAAATATCTAAACGGCTTATCTCTGGAGGCTGCCGACGTATTCGGCAATCATTTTGGCTTGCAGAAGGGCAGTGAGTTCCGTGTATTTGTCTTTTTCGTGTTCCTTCCGAAAGACTTCGCCCCAGACCGGCATCTGGCGATCACCATGTGCACGAACGAAGCGGCTGCCGTCGATGGACGACAGCACTCGGTCGGTCGGGTACATACCTTGATTGTTTCGCTTTAATACCGTCAGGTCCGGCACTTTGACTTTCAAATCACGGCTGACCGGACCGTCTCCTTTGCCTGTGAGACCGTGACACGAACCACAGTACTTTAAATACATCTGTTTGCCGCTATCAAAATCGGCAGCAAAGCAATCCGCAGACGGCGCAACGAGCAATATTGCTGAGATTGCCCACCAGAAGCGATTCATAAAAATTAAATCTTCCTTTGCGTCAAGTTTGCGCCGGAGCGCCAATCGGTTGCCAATTAGCACATTTCGCAATTGTGCGAAAGCAGTGGGGCGGTTGTTAGCATTTTTGGCAAATTCCGCTGCTCAGCAAACGATTCACGCGGCTGGGCTCCATCAAAACAGTGGAGTGGAAGAAACATCACCTGGCACCAAAGCTGCGTTTTGGCCGGATGAAAGTTCCTGGAGGTCGTTATTTATGGAAAATCAAAAAGATCGGCTGGGCGAAACCATGCGTCTAGTTGAAAGAGCAAAAGAAGATATTTTTTTTGCGGAAAAGGATCGCGAGGTGCTGGAGAAATTGCGGGCACAGCTCCGCAAAGTGGATAGAGTTGAAACCCTGGGCTGCTTAAAGTGCCCGGGCAAGCTAGAGAGTTATATGTTTCATGGCATTGCTCTCGACCGCTGTCAGGAATGCGGTGGTGTTTGGCTGGACAAAGGCGAGTTGGAAGCAATCGTCAGAAAAATCAGCCGCGGGCCTGTGGGTGAGTGGCTCGATAAACTGACGGCGAGAAACGATTGAATTTCTGAGTAAAGGAGTTTCCATGGCCACTACAGCTAAGAAATATAACACGACCTATAAGAAGAGAACCGATACCGATCGAGATAGTTATCTGCCGAGACGGTCGCCAAAAGAGACGCTTCGGTGTGTCGGCTGCGGCGCCTTCTATCATCGGCGTCGTTGGACGCTGACGCCACCCGACGGTTTTGATTTTTCTGCGCGCGCGGGCTCGTGCTATTGTCCCGCCTGTCGAAAGATCAAAGACCAGCGCGCATCCGGCGAGCTCGACCTGGTAAGCTTCAAGGGCATCGAAAGAAAGGACATCTTACGCATCTTACGTAACGAAGAGGCGCGCGCTCGCGAGAAGAACCCGCTGGAGCGGATCATGCGAATTGACGAACTGAACGGTGGTTGGAAGGTTCAAACCACCACCGAAAAGCTTGCGCAGCGATTGGGTCGCGCCGTTCGCAGAGCGCGTCGCGGCAAGCTCCGCTACCAGTGGTCACACAATAATAAGTTCCTGCGCGTGACCTGGAAGACGCGACAGACGCAAAGTCATTCCAGTTGATTCGACACCTGACAACCTGAGAAATCCATCGGTGAACGGAACGGTCATGAAAATAAAACAAAAAAATCTCGCATGGTTCGGTTTGCTGGCACTGTTACTGGCGATGTTTCCCGCGCTACTTCCAGCCTACGATGAAATCGCGGTCAAAGACGGTGCAACAATTCGTGGCAGCGTAAAAATAGAAGGTCCAGCACCGAAGTTAGCGCCGCTCCAGATCACCAAA
>JBIOXP010000350.1:0-4929 GCA_044869705.1 Binatia bacterium
CGAGCACGGAAATGGCCGGAGTATCGTCGATATAGATCGGCGCTTCGTGGAGCCGACCCGCCGCTTTGGCGAGCTGCGGAAAATCCCGCTCGCCCAAATATCCCGAGCGTACTTTGGAGCTATTGACCCGTGCTTCCGAGCAAAGCATCCGCAAGACCAGTTGCTCCTTGGCCATTTCCAGAGAAAAAATCGCCGCGCCGACGCCCGTGTAAGCGGCGTTGGCGGCCATGTTCAGCGCAAATGCCGTTTTTCCCATCCCCGGCCGGCCGGCGATGATGATCAGATCTGCAGGCTGCAGACCCGCAGTCAACTTGTCGAGATCTTCATAACCGGTCGGCACACCGGTAACCATCTCTTTGCGTTGGTAAAGCTTGTCGATGGTTTTAAGCGTGTCGGTAATCATTTCGCCGACCGCCACGAACGATGCTTTGATCTTCTTCTCCGAGATGTCGAAGATCACTTTTTCCGCGCTGTCGAGAAACTCTTCGACGTTGCCCTGCTCCTCGTAGCCGCGCGTCGCGATCTCAGTCGCAGTGGAAATCAGGCTTCGGAGGATCGCTTTCTCACGAACGATACGGGCATAGTAGGAAATGTTGGCTGCGGTCGGGACAAAATCGGCGAGAGCGGCCAAATACGCGCTTCCGCCAACCGCCTCGAGCTCGTTTTTGCCTTTTAGAAAATCGCTGAGCGTGATCAAATCCACCGGCTCATTACGATCAGTGATCTCGATCATCGCACGGAAGATTTTGCGATGCGATTCGCGATAGAAGTCCTCGGCCCGAAGAACCTCAATCACTTGGTTGATGGCTTCGTTCTCGAGCAAAATTCCGCCGAGAACCGATGACTCCGCCTCTAAATTTTGCGGCGGAATCTTGCGCAGATTGTCGTCTAGGGTAGCCATTGCAAAATTTCCGTGAGAATACCGCGAGAAAAAACCGGCGCGCGGCTCAGACGAAATTTTAGCTACGCGAATGTAAAGAATTTAAATTAAAAAGCAAGAGGAAATTTGCCTTCGATGAAAAAATTTTCCCGCGCGCTGACAAAAAAGCCGGCGCGGGACAATTGTTTGCGCGCGTCGCTGGAGTTCTACACAGGCAACGAACAGCTTGTTTACAGCTTATTCACAACGGCTGGGAAGAGCTGAACTGTCAATCGTCGCGTCCGGGGATTACGCAACTTCGCTCGCCGGATGCGAAGCGCAGACGGTCGTATGAATTCCGCCGCGAATGTTGAAATCGCCGATCACCGTCATTTTACGCGGACGACATGCCGCCACCAGATCATCGAGAATCTTGTTGACGACGGCTTCGTGGAAAGTGCCTTGATCGCGAAAAGACCAGAGATAGAGTTTCAGGGCCTTCAGCTCGATGCAGAGCTTGTCCGGTATATATTTGATTTTGATTGTCGCGAAATCCGGTTGGCCGGTGCGCGGGCACACACAGGTGAATTCCGGACACTCCATATGGATCTCGTAATCGCGTTCCGGCCGCGGATTGGAAAAGGTTTCCAATTGTGTGCTCGGAGCGGTCGCCATCGGGTTATTGTACATTGCCGCAAAAGCGTTTCCAAATTGGCCAGTTAACTTGACTTGCCCGGCCCTCGATGATAGCCCAAAAAAGAGTATTTTCGGAGGACCACGTGAGCACGCCAGCAGAACCAAAGGCAGGGGAAAAACTCAGCGAGCCGCAAGCCAAGGCTTACGTCGATTACCTCTATTCGAGCCTTTACAAATACGCGCACGAAAAGATCTACAAGGGCGCCTTCATGACGCAGCTTCGCGAAGGCAAGCTGCCGGTCCCGGTCATGCGCCAATTTTTTAAGAACTGGGGACACTTTTCCTTGGAGGTCAATGCGCTGAACGCCGTCTCTTACTATACCCACTTGCCGTTTTTCGTTCGCCATTTCGATTTGCTCGGGCCGTTCTGTGCGAAGATCGCAGACGAATTGATTTCGCCGCGTGCTCCGGGACACGTGTTAGTCTTGCTGCAAACCGCGGAAAAAATGGGGCTCAATAAAAGAGAAATGCTCGAGGAGCCTTATCTTCCCGCCGCTCGAGCGATCAACGACTTCTGTCACAAAATCTTTATCGACGGCTCCATCGTCGAGCTTTGGGGACTGCACGTTTTTGAGGAGTCATTGTCGATGTGGTCCGGACAATGGTTCACTGCATTGACGACTCACTACGGATTTTCCAAAGCGGATGCGATTTACTTTTCCACTCACGAAGAAGCGGATATGGACACGCACAAACTCGGCGACAACGGCGAGGAAGCGATGGGACATGGCGCGTTCAACCGCACCGTGCTGACTCGGGCGCTCCAGGAAAGTATCGAATTCCGTGCCGGCTACACCATGGAATATTGCGCCCTGACGATGGTCGATCTGCACGCTCAGATGAAGCAGGCCGCGCTGGACAATCCATACAATCCCTAACTCCCAAACCCAATCGGCCGCAGGAGTCGATCACTCTAGGCCGGCAAATCCAGCGATGCGTGACAGCGAACATTCCTCCCTGCAGTCGATTCTCAAGGAATTAGCGCCCCAGCGCCGCAGCGCACTACTCCCGGCGTTGCAGGCCGCACAGCGACTCTACGGGTGGGTCGATGAAGAGGTCGCCAAAGAAGTATCGGGCGCTTTGGGCGTCCCGCTCGCGGATGTTTTCGGCGTTCTCGACTTTTACGCAATGCTTTATTCGCGACCGGTCGGCCGAACCGTGCTGCGTGTATGCAGCGCGCCCGTGTGCGCGGTTGCCGGAGCTGATGGCGTCAGCGAGTCGTTGTGCCGTCATTTGAAAATTGCACCGGACGAAGTCAGCTCGGATGGTCGCTTTACCGTCGAGCATGCGCCCTGCCTGGGATTGTGCGATCGCGCGCCGGCGGCGCTCGCAGGTGAAGCAGTCGTTGCCCCCGCCGATCCCGGCGATGCCGCAGCGATCTGCGCGTCCTCTCATGAAAGCCCCGCGAGTTTTGTCGGCGGCGACGTTCGGATTCTGACGAGCAACTGCGGCCAAGGCCGCGCGACTTCCCTGGAAGAATATCGCGCGCGCGGCGGTTATGCCGGACTCGAAAAAGCGCTCACAATGAAGGCCGAGTCGGTCCTGGCCGAAGTTAAATCATCCGGGCTGGTCGGCCGCGGCGGCGCGGCGTTTCCCACCGGAATCAAATGGGAGAGTGCGGCCAGGGCGCCCGGCGAACCCAAGTATATCGTGTGTAACGCCGACGAATCCGAGCCCGGCACATTCAAAGATCGTATCTTGATGGAAGATGATCCGCACCGAATTATCGAAGGAATGATTATCGCGGCGTATGCCGTCGGTGCGAGCCGCGGCTATATATACGTCCGCGGCGAGTATGATCATGCCTTCAACGTGATGAGCGCCGCGCTGGCCGAGGCGTCCGGAGCGGGACTTCTTGGCGCAAATGTTTTCAGCTCGGGATTCAACTTCGCGATAGAAATGCGCCTCGGCGCCGGCGCCTATATTTGCGGCGAAGAAACAGCGCTCTTGGAATCGATCGAAGGCAAGCGCGGCCTGCCGCGCATCAAACCACCCTTTCCCACCACATCGGGTTTGTTCGGCAAACCCACGGTGATCAACAATGTCGAGACGTTCTGCAATATCCCGCGCATCATCGAACACGGAGTCGCCGAGTACCGCAAAATCGGCACCGGAAAATCGCCCGGGCCGAAGCTGTTTTGTGTATCAGGGCAGATTGAGCGGCCGGGTCTGTACGAAGTGCCGTTCGGCATCTCTCTCCGTCATTTACTTTTTGATCTCGCGGGTGGTACTAAACCCAACCGCAAACTCCGAGCGGTGCTGATGGGCGGCGCTGCGGGCGCATTTGCGCTGGAAAAGGATCTGGACGTGCTCTTGTCATTTGAGAGCCTCAGCGCGGCGGGCTTGCCGCTCGGCTCAGGCGCAGTCATGGTTTTCGACGATACCGCGGATCTCCGCCAGGTCCTGAAAGGATTAGGGCACTTCTTTGCCGACGAAAGCTGCGGTAAGTGTTATCCTTGCCAGCTCGGCACGCACCGGCAGCACGAAATTCTCGAGCGCAACGCCGGCGGCCGTTCGCTCACCGGCGATCGCCAGCGCTTGTCCGATATCGGCGCTACAATGGTCGATGCCTCGCTCTGCGGCTTGGGCCAGACTGCACCCATGGCAGTGTTGAGCGCGATGAAATTATGGCCGGAGATGTTCGAGTGAAGAATTGGAGTGATGGAGTATTGGAGTGGCGGAGCGATAGGTCCGGACTCAATCATCCAGCACTCCGCACCAACACTTCAGGATCAATTTCATGCCTGATGTCACACTAACCATCGATGGGCGATCGGTCACCGTGCCCGCGGAAACGACGCTTCTCAAAGCCGCGGAAAAGCTCGGCCGGACGGTTCCGACGATTTGCTATCACGATCATTGCACCGCGAACGGCCTCTGCCGCATTTGCGTGGTTGAAGTCGCCGGAGTCAAGCCGCTGCTGCCGGCTTGTTTAAGCAGGGTCAGCGAGGGCATGCAAGTCTCCACGGCGACCGCGCGCGTCGAACGGAGCCGGCGCACGATTCTTGAAATGCTCGCGTCCGCTGTCGATCTTTCCGAGGCGCCGGAAATTCAAAGATTTCTCGAACAGTATCACGCTGACCGGTCGCGTTTCCCCGAGAGTGACCGGCGCGAGGCTCCGGTGCTCGATGATAACCCGATGTATATTCGCGATTATGCGAAGTGCATCCTCTGCTGGCGCTGCGTTCAGGTCTGCGCCGACGACGCCCAGTTTACCTACGCGATCAACTTTGAAGGTCGTGGCTACGAGACTGGCATCGGGACGTTTTTTGACAAGCCGATGCCCGAGACAACTTGCGTCTTCTGCGGTCAGTGCGTCGGCGTCTGTCCCACCGGCGCTCTGAAACCCAAGCGCGAGGCATTGCTGGAGCAAG
>JBIOXP010000351.1:0-13331 GCA_044869705.1 Binatia bacterium
GAATACTGACCAACGGCCGGTGATTACCGAAACGCTTGATTCCCACCGAAGCCGCGGTAAACAGCACCCGCTCCTGGGGTAACCAGATCGCCGAGTCGGCCTCGCTATGAACATTCTTCAAATAGTAAAGCTCCATGCTTCGCTCGCCGACATTGACGGTCGTTCGGTCGTGATATTCGATATGCGGCGTGACCAGCCGAAAACCTTTGAACGCCTCGCGCATTTCCGCCGATGTCGCCATCTGTTTCTCGATACGTTCCGGTTTAAAGGAGTCTGATGCCCGCATCGAAGCGGTCGCTCCAGCGTGCGCTATCACGACCGCCGGCGGTGAAAAGACAAAATCGCCCATGGCATGATCCGGGTGTGGCTCGGTGTGAATGACGATTCGCGCCGGCTGCGATGTGAGCTTCTTAACCGCGGCCATGACGACGTGCGAATCCTTCGGACTCTGACCGGTATCGATCAAGACCACACCGTCCTGCGGCAAGATGATCGTGCTGTTGGCTTCATTCAGCACGGCTGCATACACATAAATTCCTTCGCTGACCTTTTTGAACTGCGGTCCGAGATCCTGCGCGAAACACTGTGCTGCCGCGCCCAGATAGAAAAGCGTAGCGAGTGCGATCATTTTCAGTTTCATAAAGCTCTCTCCGTTGGCTAACTGCCTTTCACAGCCTTGTATGCCGCTTCGACATTGCTCGGAAATCTTTCTTGGCTCGCCCAGCTAGCGTACTCCGGCATTTTGACCTCTTTTTTGATTTCGTCCAGCGACTTGCCTTCTTTTAAGAGCTTGCCGACCCGTTCCAGCAAGAGCGCGTAGTATTTCTCCGTGTCTTCGAATATTTTCACCGTGCCAGGTTGACCGTGTCCGGGAATGACATGCTCCGGGTTCAACGCTTTCATCCTCTTGGCCGCCGCGAGAATATCGGGAATAGTCACGAACGGACGCAGAATGTTGATCTGATCGACAACAATCCCGGAAGCCGAGAATAGCACGCGCTCTTTCGGCAGCCACACAGCGGTGTCGGCCTCGCTATGAACGCCTTTTAGGTACATCAACTCGAAGGTTCGCTCTCCCATGTTGATGGTGGCGTTCTGCCGATACTCGACTTGCGGCGATACAAACCGATAACCTTCCAGAGCCGCGCGCATTTCCGGCGACGTGCCGGCGAGCTTCTGAATGCGATCCGGCGTTTCGCGCTCCCGCCCCTTCATCGATTCCGTCGCGCCGTCGTGCGCTACGATGATAGCGGGCGGAGAAAACACGAAATGACCGGTCGTATGATCAGGATGGGGCTCGGTGTCGATCAGCAAGCGCACCGGAAGCGGCGTGAGCTTTTTGACGAAGGCGCTGATAGCGCGCGAATCCGTCGGATTGTGACCGCTATCGATCAGCACCACGCCGTCTTGCGTCACCACAATGCCGCAGTTGGAATTGAAGTTCGTGCCGACGTAAACGTAAATTCCGTCGCTGATCTTCCGAATATTCGGCGCGAGAGCCTGGGCCGACGAGATATCCGTCGTTAGTGCAGTGCACAATAGTGCCAAAACGAAAACGAGCCTCAATTTCATAGCTGCCTCCAAGATAAATCGATGGTGAAGCTACTAGGAAAGCTCGCGGTGTGTCAAATTATTCGGCGCGATCACCGTGCATGGCGGGCTTCTCGGCTGGCCGATCGAAGAAACGTTCTTCTTCTTCCAGCTCGCGGACTAAACTAAGGTCCGTGAGATCTTCCGCGCGTTTTCCCTTGAGCGCCGGTTTCGCGCCGAATTCTTCGATTCCCAACGCGACATTCTCGAGCTTCGGGTAAGGACGCTCGGGGATGGCGCCGTGGACATACGTGCGGTACATGAATTCGAGCAGACCCGGATCGTTAATTTTTAGATAGCGCGCATAGACTCGATCCGCCGCGGCACGATTACGGCGCGCCAAACCGATCGCTTCAGAAAGCGCCTGAACGAATCGTTTCACGGCGGATCGAGAGTTGCGAAGAAATTCGCGGGTCACGGCGAAATCAACGCCTGCGCCAATAAATAGTTTGAGACTCTCGTTGTCGGCCAGTACGCGGATCTTGCGCATCTCGCCACGCCTTTCGAGCTCGAATAAATTGTCCTCGTTGCTGGTGGTGGCATCGATCTCGCCTCGAAGCAGCGCTTCGAGGCGCTGAATGCTGCGGCTACCGAACGGCACGAGAGTTACGTCCCTGTCGGGATTGAGCCCGAGGCGTTGCAGCGCTTGGCGCGTGATCCGGTCCTGGCTGCTGTTCGATTCGCCGGTACCGACTTTCTTCCCTTTGAGATCTTCTGCGCGAGCGATATCCGGCCGCGCGACGAGTTTGAGCACACTGTAGCCGGTATTGGCGAAAAAAATTAAATCCTTGCCATCGCCAATTGCCGATACGATCCAATTCGCCGTCGCCGCGTAAATTTGCGCTTCATCCCGCTTCAGCCCATTTACGAGATCCTCACTGGATTTGGCCGCGCGAATATCAACTATCAGACCGTACTTCTGGAACAGGCCGCCATCCTGAGCGAGCCACAGCGGCAGCTTCGCCGGCCGATCGGGGTAGGAAAGCACGGTGAGAGAAGTAAGTTCGGCACTGTGCAAGGCTCTCGGGACCAAAATGAAAAGAGCCAACATTATGAAATGACAACACATCAACCGCATTATGCATCTACCCTCGCACGCGAAGCGGAAAAATCTTACCCCCTCGCCCAGGTTGTGGGAGAGGGCTGGGGTGAGGGTCTCAACAACTATATCCATGATTCAGTCTGTCTGGCATGTCATCCTGAGACCCTTCGATTTCACTCCACCGCGCTATCTCGTCTTGTTGTCGGAGAGCGACGTCAGATTATTCGCTGGCGCTCAGAATGACACTTACATCAGTTGGCAATTGGCGAGCTTTCTCATCGCCTCTCGCACACCACGGATACTAGTATCGCTTAACCCTCCGGCCGATCCTCGATCGGCCGCGGTATCGGATTTTTGTAATCCGCATGAAACGAAGTGTCGATTTTTTTCCCGTCGATAAAAACCGACTCGAGATTTTGCGTGTCTGAAATAGTTTGCGAGGGGTCGCCGCGCACGATAAAAAAGTCGGCGACTTTACCCTTCTCGATGCTGCCGTAGTCTTTTTCCCTACCCCATGCCTGCGCGACGTTGAGACTCGCGGTCGAGATCGCCTGAAGCGGCGTCAGCCCCGCTTCGACGAGCATTTGCAATTCCGCATGCACAGCGTAGCCGGGCACTACATGATTGGGATCGGAGCCCGAATGAATCTTGCCCCCTGCTTTCGCGAAGCGCCGTACGAATTCCTGAAGCATCTTGTAACCCGAGGTGACTTCGTTGCGCTTTTCTGGCGCCATCTTTTGATACTTGGCAAAGAAGCTTTCCGTGTCTTTGACAATGTATGCCGGCAAATATTTCAGTTGCGGGTTGCGCAACAGTGTCAATTCCCGCTCTTTCATTGCGAGGGCGTGACTCGACAGCGGCCGAAACCACGTCGCCCACGTCGGGCTCCAGTGGACGTTCTTCTCGATCATCACTTTAATGATCTTGTCGAACATCGCCGGCTCCATCTGTGCGTGCACCTCGGCGGTATCGACTTTACCGAGCATGCGCCCGATATCGAGATCGTGCTTCTTTTTTGGATCCTGGATCGACGTATATACGACCGACCATGAGTGTTCCACGGATTGATAACCGTTCGCGGCCGCGGTGAAAATATCCAGCGAGTGACCGAACACCGGCCGGCCATGTTTATGCGCTTCCTCGACCGCGGCTTTCGCCACTTCAGGCTTTAGTCGTTCGAAGAGCTTGATGCCGTCGACCCCTTTTTCCACCAAACCAGCAACCGCTTTTCGCGCTTCGTCTTCGCTGTCGACAATGATGCTGGTTCGTTGGCGACGGAGCGTGCCGGTTCCCTCGGGCGGCGGCCCGTCGATGATGTTGGCCGATGCCCAGACGCGCGGCCCGCGAATACTGCCGTTCTTCACACCCTCTCGTTGCGCGATGATCCATTCGACGGGGTTGTTGGAAATGTTCGGACACGTGACCACGCCGTAGGCGAGGTAAATTTCGCCCATCCAGTCGCGATAATGGCAGTGCCCGTCAATAAATCCGGGAAGAACGCTCCTCCCGACGGCTTCGATCACTTCCGCGTCCGGCGGAATCTGAACCTCGCCGCGTTTTCCGATCGCCTGAAATTTTCCGTCGCGAACAATGACCGCGGAATCGCTCACCGGCGCTCGCCCGGCGCCGTCGATCAAAGTTGCGCCGACAATCGCGACCGCACGTGTTTGCGCTCCCGCCGGAGAACACAAAGTGGAAAGCGCGAGCACTATCGCGAGTCGCGGAATCGATACGACGATTTTCATTTGCACCTCCGCAGTTACCACAAATACGCTATTGCATCCTCGCCTTTGGGAGAGGATTGAGGTGAGGGCAAGACGACGCCGAGAGGCAACCCATCTCCCAGTTCATGGGCAGTCTTCAAATGGACTAATTTCCTCTGATCCCAAGCTCCTTCTGCGCCACCGTGAGAATCGAAAGATCGGCAACGTCGGTCATTGGAATCTCGCGAGTTACCTTCGCCAGATCTTTAATCTCTTCGATCATCAAGCGAAATCCGTCTTCTGAGAGGCTTCCACTCTCATTGATGGCTTTCGCTAAATACTCGTATGTGCCCGTGGCGATCTCTTTATCGATTCGCTGCCATTCCATCAAAAATTGAATCGTCCCATCGCGATTCGTCTTGATGTAGCGGCTCGCCTTGATGCCTGCTCGAATCACCCGCTTGACTTCGTCAGGTTTGCCTTTGATCTTCATTGTGGTCGTGACCAGGCCGCCTTCGGGATAAGTAAATATCTCGTAAGCTCGCGCAAGCACGTTCAACCCCAACTTCTTCGCCTGGAGATCGAGTGGGACTGGCACCACTGTCGCGTCGATCAATCCCTGCTGCAGACGGGCGAGACGGCCTTCGGTAAGACCGCCGGAAGCGAACTTTACGTCTTTGTCCGGCTGTAGTCCGAAATGCTTGATCATCAACCGCGCATGGCGATCGGGACTGCCCCCGGGGGTTCCAATCGTGATCGTTCTTCCCTTAAGTTCGCTCACAGTTTTGATATCGCTGCGCGCTACGAGCGTCTGTGTGCTGCCTTGTATGTAGGAAGCAACGGCTTTGAGCGGCAGTCCCTGGATCGCTCCCCGTAAAGCGCTCATGCCCATGACGTAATCGGCTTCCCCGCTCGCAAGCGCCGCCGCTGCCACTGTGCTCGACATCCGAACAACCTCTGCCTCTAATCCTTCCTCTCTGAAGAATCCCTTTTTCTGTGCTAGCGGAAGAGGGGTAGAACTGGCGCCTGGAGCAAACCCGATTCGAATCTTGTCTGCCGCACCGGCCGAGCCGTGAAAAACAAGAACGGCGAGTAAAACAGCGCAGATCATTTGCCCTGATAGAGCTGATCGATGAAGCCGCTTTGATCGAGCTTGGTCAGATAGCTCAGATTAAAAAGCTCTTCAGGTTTGAGTTTTTTCACCGCCGGTTCACGAACGCCCATGACATCGATGGTCGCTCGCACCGCAGCCATGTCAGGATAGGGTTTACGTCCCATCGCATGCTGTGGGTGGTTCGTATAGGCGAGCTCGATCATATCGCGGTCCTTGGTTCGGAGCAGGTCGGCAAGATATTGCATGCTCTTTTCCTTGTCATTGAGGAAAAATCGCACGCCATCCAAGTAGCCGCGCAGGTAACGCGTCATGGCGTCGGCTCTCTTTGCCACAAGCGCCGGCGTCGTCACGATCGTGCTTCCGAAAAATGGCAGAGTCGGCATATCGAGCACGCGAAAACCATTGCGCTTGGCGAACGCCGACTCGGCAGACGCAAGAACCGTCGCGTCGATCGCGCCTTTTGCCAGGGCGACGAAGCGCGCCTGGCCGACCTGAATGATGCTGATGTCTTTGTCCGCGTCCAGGCCAATCTTTTGAAAGAGATAGCGCACCATCAATTCGGAAATGCCGCCAAAGCGAATGATGCCGACTTTCTTTCCTTTGAGCTGCCCGATGTCCTTGATTTCCGGCCGCGTGACCACGTCGTACTCAAGCGTGTTCGATTGCGAAAGCAGGAAGGTAAGCTTCACGCCGTGCGCCATCGCCTGCAGCGCCGCGATCGGCGCGCGCATGTCCAGATCGACGTCGCCGTTCAACAGAGCGCTGATCGAGGCCGGCCCGCCGGTGATGAGAATGATCTCGACATCGAGCCCTTGCTTCTCGAAGAGCCCAGCGCGTTGCGCGATGTAGGTAATTCCAGCCGTGTTGCCGGTGACGGAAGCGTAGGAAATGCGCAACTTTTCGGCGGCAGATGGTAATGGGGTAGCGAAAAATATCGACAAAAACAGGCAGGCAGCTGCTAAATGACTGCACGTTCGAACCCATAAGCCTGAAATACTACGGCGCCGGTCTTTGTGGGCTGTTCGCGACATGTATTCTTTCTTAGCCCAACACCTCGCATACGTAGCACGCGGCGGGGACAGTTTGAACATGTTTTATGGAAACGAAACACTATTACGCGGGCGTATGTCGACAATTATGTGCACGGCGCAGTTGCTTTCGAACTTGCGCCGGATTGATGCTCCGTCAGGCATGGAACATGGATTCGTAGCACTCGGCGGCAAGAGAGTCATTCCTGACACTTTCCTTCCTCGAGTATGAACCTCAGTGTCTACTCTCTCAAATTACAGACTTACTCGGCAAAACGATCTCCAGTATAACGTCACGATCAGTCACAATGCATCCGGCGTTTGGAAGGCTCCGAAACGCTCGGCAATACGTGAATACCGAATGGCGAAAAATGCTAATCATTGTGGCCATATCTTCGCATTGAAACAAAAATCGTTTGCCTCAGGTGCGCTGTTAGGTCTTCTTTCTCTGCTTGATGCGCTGATTGAGTGACTGCAGCACTCCAGCATCGACCGCGGCGATCACATCCACCGCCGCGTCCAACTCTTCTTCGGTCATGCCTGCTTTCCTTGCGTCCGCAAGGCGCCGATCCACTCACGGATCGCAGAGCCGCATCATTGCGACCGTGAGGCCGATCAGCATCTTCTCGCGCTCGGTGAGACATTCGACGGCATGCGCATCGCGGTAGAAAGTTCGAAAATCGGCTTTTTTCACTGTGTAGCTCCTCTTAAACAGAGGGCGCAGCATGCCGCGCCCCTACGACCAGTAACCAAAAACCCGGAACCAGAAACCATTTCCTAGGCCGGCTTCACTCCGGTGATCAGCGCGTAGGAAAACGCGCCCTTCACGTGCGTATGGTCGCCGTGGGAATGCCAGGTAAAATAGTTCTTCTTCATACGTTCGGCCAACTCCGGGTTTTCCTTTTCGATTTCCAAGGCCGCTTCGAGCCAGTGCCGGCCGGTGGGGATGTTATCCATGCCTTCCTGATTGAATGAATAGGACAAAATATTGGTGCGCGGCACGCGGTAGCCGGCTTTGGTGAGCAGTCGCTGAATGCTGCTCGCGGTGTGATAACGAAAATCTTCGCCATGCGTGCGGCGGAAGACCTGATTGATTTTCGCCTCGAGAGCGATATCGACCGCATCCTTGGCCTCTTCAATGATGGGATCGACTACGACGAAACGCCCGCCGTTTTTGAGCACGCGCAATACTTCGGCGACGACGCCGGACGGGTTCCCAAAATGATGCAAGCTGAATGACACAAACGCTCGGTCGAATGTATTTGTCTTGAATGGCAATTTATCAGCCTCGCCGGCGCTCTGAAGATATCGTGGAATCGGATCTTCGTGTTTGTGCCCGACATCGAGCATCGCGAGCGCCTGATCAACGCCGACGACCTTTCCGTCTTTGAGCTGTTTCGAGAGCGGTCGCGCGATTCGACCCGTGCCGGTCGCCAGATCGAGGACCACCTCTCCGCCCTTGAGCGTCAGCATCTCGATCAACTTGTCGGTCAAAGAGGCGCGAACGCCCGAGAGTCCGCGCTGGTCGAATTCAGCGGCGTGCGTCGGATCGTGAAAGTGGGTCTTGTGCTCATGGCCATGCGAGTGGCCATGAGTGTGATCGTGGGTATGCTCGTGGTCGTGGGCGTGGGTGTGATCATTTTGGTGGCCGTGGTCATGATCGTGATGGTGGTGGTCGTGACTGTGTTCCGCGGCGGGTGAATGCTCATGTCCGTGCGCAGCATCGTGCTTGTGGCCGTGTTGCTCGGAGCCGTGCCCGTGACCATGATGTTCGTGATCGTGGTTATGCTCAGGATTCTTTTTGTGCTCGTGTTTGCGTTCGTCCGCCATGTTCGTCTCTCGCTTTTTCGGGTTTGTCCTGTGCCAAGCTAGCGCAGAAGCGCCGGTTGCTTCAAGGCATGAGCCGCGCTCGCAAACTTTACTCGGCAATTGCGCACTCTTCTGGTAAAGTAGCGCTTGGTTGCTCATCCAATCAGTCCGCACGGCTTTTGCCGCCGGCAACTCCCGTTCCCGCATCCTCGCAGCTGATGCTTGAGCGCCTTCACCCTGGAGCTCCTCTTCATCGACGATTGTCGTCGAGCCATGCGGCGGCGCTTAATATGGAACTTCATAAAAATAGAAAAACGCGCCGGCGGACGGATATAAGCTCGGAGAACGCCGCAAAAAAGAACCCTCGGACCGCCGCAGAATCGGTAGAGACGCTTCGTCTACTACTCGACACGGCTGTTGATTATTCCGCGATCACGGTGACACCGGAAGGAAAAATTGCGAGCTGGAATACGGCGGCTGAACGGCTTTACGCTCATCGAGCCGACGAGATCATCGGCAAGCACTTTTCTTGCCTGTATTCGCCGGATGACGCCGAGCGCGGTCTGCCGGATCAGGCGCTCGAGCTCGCCACCGTACAAGGGCGCCATCAAGCGCAAATTTGGCAGGCGCGTAAGGACGGATCACGTTTCTGTGGCCATGTGATCGTCGCGCCTTTGAAGTCCAAGAGTGGAAAACTGATCGGATTTAGCAAAATCACTCGCGACCTCACCGAGATTCAATTTGCCGAAATGGCGCGTGCTGTAATCGAATCCTTTCCGAGCGCAATCATAGTGATCGACCATCATGGCCGAATCATACAGATGAACGCGCAAGTCGAGGCGATCTTCGGGTACAGGGCCAAAGAGCTCCAGTTTCAGCCGATGGATGTGCTAATTCCACAGCATTTGCGCAATCGACACCTCGGGCACGTGGCCGGCTACATCGCCGATCCTCACAGTCGCCCTATGGGCAGTGGTCTGGATCTCTCGGCGCGGCGTAAGGACGGCACTGAATTTCCCGTGGACATTATGCTGAGCCCGATCCATTTCGGGAAAGACAACATGATAATGGCGGTAATTCGGGACGTCACCGAACCCAAACGAACAGCCGAAGGCGTGCGGAAAACCAATGACGAGCTGATGAGTTTAGTAACGGAGCTGCAACGGCGCGATCGCGAAATGCAGTCGCTCATCAGCATGGATGACCTTCTGCAGAGCTGCACCTCCCAGGAGGACGCGTACAAGGTCATCGGCTTCGCCGCGGGCGAGCTTTTCGAGGGTCAGACCGGCTGTCTCGCTGTTTTGCAAGCGTCCGGTCGATACCTCGACATTGTTGCGCGCTGGGGGGCTGGCCTTCTTGGAGATCCAATTTTTTCACTCGATGACTGCTGGGCGCTTCGACGGGGTCAGCTGCACGAAGTGGCAAACGCCGAGACCGGTTTGCTCTGCCGTCACTTTGTGAGTCAGCCAAACACTCGTTATCTGTGCGTGCCGCTCACCGTCCAAGGCGAAATTCTCGGGGTATTTTGTCTGGCCGGACCGCCAGCCTATACCAGTGATCATCAAATCGGCCAACTGCAATTGGCGGTCACCGTGAGCGAGTCGATCAAGCTCTCCTTGTCCAATCTGAAATTGCGCGAGAAGCTCCGCGCCGAAGCGATTCACGATCCTCTGACCGGATTGTTCAACCGGCGCTACTTGGAAGAAATGTTAGTGCGCGAGCTCCACCGCGCGCGGCGGCGAAAATCCCCGCTTTCTCTCGCCATGCTCGATTTGGATAATTTCAAATGTTTCAACGATACTCACGGGCACGATGCGGGGGATGCTCTGCTCCGGGAATTGGGCCGACTGATGCGCGCAAAGCTCCGTAAAAGCGATATTCTCTGCCGCTACGGCGGCGAAGAGTTTGTCATTGTGCTGCCGGATTCGTCCTTAGCGGACGCTGAGCAGCGCATCGATCAGATCCGCGTGCACTTGAAAGAAGTGCAGATCCAACACGGCGGCGAATTTCTGCCGAGTCCTACGCTGTCGGCCGGTATTGCGCAGGCTGATGAACATAACTTCGACCCTGCGGAATTGTTGCGCGCCGCGGACAAGGCGCTCTATGCGGCGAAAAACGCCGGGCGTGACCGCGTCGTCCGCTATGGCGCGAAGGACAAAAGCGATTGAACAAAAACCCCTCTGAACGGCTTATGTCCTGGACGTGTACGACAAAAGCAGCGTCATTCCGGGAAGCTGGCGAAAGCCAGCGCGACCCGGAATTCAGGAGTTCAAGTTGGCGCGTCGCATGAGCCCCGGTGCCCGCCCCGGGTCTCATCGTGAGCCAGCTTCACCGGCATCACGACAATATTCTCGTACATTTCATTCGACGAATTTAAATTTACGGACTCTATCCCTTGGCCATCCCGTCCATAATCTCCCATTGCTCGTCGCTGACCTTCATGATCGACAAGCGCGAGTTGCGCACGAGATCGAAGTTCTTCAATTTTGGGTGTGCCTTGACTTCGGCGAGACTGACGGGCCGCTTCAACGCGCGTAGCGGTTCGATATCCACCACGAGCATCTTGGGATTGCTTTTTTCCGGATCCGGGTATGCGCCGCCCAACGCCCGCGCCACGCCCACCGCCGCTTTTTCATCGCCGGTATGGTAAATAAAAATCTGCTCGCCTTTTTTGATGTCTTTGAGATTTTTTAGCGCGAGATTATTCGCCACGCCGTCCCATACTGTTTTCTTGTCCTTCTCCAATTGCTGATACGAATAAACGCTCGGTTCGGTCTTGAACAACCAACGAGTTGCCATTCTTCCTCCTGTAAATCGAAACTACCGTCCTTGAAGTAAGCTAGCCAAAAAACGCATCGTCGTTCGGGGCACCCCCGGATCAGTCTGGAGTAGCGCGACCCGGATCCAGGAATTCCGTAGGGACGTATGCCGTACGCCCTTTCTGAATACCGGCCGGAGTCGATCCTGAGCCCGCCGAGAGACCGGTATGACGCGAAAGTGATCAAAGCCTCACTACCGTAAGCCGCGCCCGATTGAGACTGGTATCGTCTGTTTCGATCTGTTCGCCTAGCGCAAGTTGAAAATCTGCTTCCAAATTTTTTCGTATTTGGCGAACTCCCGATATTCCTTTTCGCCCAAGCTGTAGACGGTTGTAATGTCAATCGGTTCGGCGGGAGCGATTTTTGGATTTGCCGGTATCCGGCCCTCGATGCCAAAAGTTTTTTGTCCTTCATCCGAAGCGGCCCAGCGATGAAACAACCATGCGCTGTTGGGATGAGGGGCATTTTTGAAGACTGCCGTCGCGCTGATCAGACCGACACCGAGATTCTTCAGATAGGTGATCTGCGCGCCTTTCTGAATCCGCGGCAATAGATGATGGGTATAACAGGTGAGGCAAGCCGAACCCTGCCCCGCCATCAAAAATTCAACCAGTTGAGGATGGCCGCTATGGAACTCGACGCCATTGGCGGCAATTTTTCTAAACAGGGCGATAGCGGCGTCGGTATTCTTATATTTCTGCTCGGCAAAGGCGATCAAGAATTCGGCATCCCGCGGCTCGGCCAGGAGTTTTCCTTTCCACTTGGGGTCGGCGAAATCTTCAAAGCTCTTTGGCTCATCGGCTTTGCTTACCAATTGAGTGTTCCATGCCGCCACCAAAGTATTAAAGCGAGTCGCCACCCAGTAAGTGCCTTTCAGATGGTTTGCAAAAATCTCCGCTTCCGGCGGCAACTTCTCCAGGACCAAACCTTGTTCCTGCACCTGCATTACGTTCTCCAGATTCATGTGAAACACGTCGCCGATGGTCCTGCCGCCGCGCGCTTCGGAGATCGCTCGGGCAACGATTTTGTCCCCGCTCGCGCCGGTGTTGATGGTTTTGATGCCGGGGAAGCGCTTTTCGAATACCGGCAGAACCTTGCCCGCCGTGTCTGGCGTCAAAGTGCCGTAGACATTCAGCACGCCGCCTTCCTTTAATGCCTGCTTGTAGGACTCGTCGATACTCTGGCCATAGCCGGAGGCAACGAAACAAACTCCGAAATAAAAAACAAATAGCCAAGACATCATTGGCCGGGGATTTTTGCCGTTTAGCCGCATTCGACCGCTCCGATTGTGAATGGTGTTCTTTCGTAGCAAAGCGGCTTTTGGGATGTCAAGAAACGAGCCAGATCGGTAGGGGACTCGTTTCTGCTTAGATCCTTCACTGCGTTCGGGATCACAATCCCTCCTCCCTGATTTAGGAGCGTCGACTGCGAGAAGAAAATTCGCGGTTTGTCCTTCGATACGGCAGGGCTGCTCGCTGCCTTTTAGAAAATCGCTGAACCGACTGCTCGAGTCCTTCGCTACTCCGCCTTCGGCGGATTCTCAGGGAGCCGGCCATCCCGAGTAACGGCGTCAGGCCGTGTAACGAGGGAAGCGCGTACCGAACCCCATGCGCAAAGTTTTTCAGACGGTTCGGCGGAGCCTGCGGCACAACAAAGCCGTCCGTACGCAAACACAGTGACAGCGCGCCGCATCTCCCATTGCCGGAAACCGCTTGACCGCGGCCGGCTGTCCCTGTATCCACAATCCCATGGCGAATTCCAAAGTGACTCGGTTCATCGTCGTTCTGCTACTGCTCGGCAGTTCTCTAGGCTTTGGCAAAGACAATTTTGCCGCCGACAAGCTGCGCATTTCCTATTCAGCGGTCAACGCGACTCAAGCATTCCTCTGGGTCGCGCAGGAGAAAGGCATTTCGCCAAGCACGGGCTCGAAGGCGAACTGCTCTATATTAACAGCGGCACCATGAACATCGCCGCGTTGCTCGGCGGCAGCGTGCAAATCGCCGGCGGCGGGCCGGTGTCGATCGAAGCGCGTCTGAGAGGAATCAAGCTCACCATTCTCGGCAACCCGCTACCGTGGCTTGCGTCCAATCTCGTCGTCCATCCGGATATCAAAGCGATTCCCGATCTGGCCGGCAAATTCGCCGGGATCTCGCGTTTCGGTTCATCTACCGATCAAGGTTTTCGCTATCTGTTCCGGAAAAACGGCTTAAACGTCGATCGCGATCT
>JBIOXP010000352.1:0-2884 GCA_044869705.1 Binatia bacterium
AAAAATGGACCCGCACGAAAAATCGCGACGAGGTGAAGGAAGCTTACGCGCTTCAGGCGAAAAACATGCTGCGCATCCCGCGCACCTCCATCGATGGCGTAAGAACCATTCTCGAAGGCATGGAGAAGCTTCCCGGCGCCAAGACCGCCGATCCCAGACGATTCATCGATTTCACGATTCTCGACGAGTTGGAAAAGGAAGGCTTTCTGAAAACCTTGTACAAGAACTGAGCGTATATGAATGTTGATGATCGATGATGACAGCGCAACGCAGTAGCAGCCGGGCTGTCATTCTGAACGAAGTGAAGAATCTAGAGGTTAGGGATTGCACAGCGAGATTCTTCGGCGTTGCCTCAGAGTGACGCTATGACATCCTACCGTATGACCCGATCGATTGTTCTTATTGGAGTGTTGCTGTTTTTATTTTTTTCCCAACAATCATCGGCCGAGACCCTTCGCATCCCCTACGTCTCGATCTCCGGCTTTCAGGCGCCGCTCTATCTAGGCGAGCGCGCCGGCTTGTTCAAAAAAAATCAGCTCGACGCGCAGCTGATTTATATGCCGGGAGGCTCTTTGATCGTCCAGACGCTTCTCTCCGGCGAAGTTGGCGTCGCGAGCCTCGCGCCGCCTTCCGCCGTCGCCGCATGGGTGAAGGGCGCCGATCTCGCTGTGGTGGCGGGCGGCATCGAGCGCGCCCTCAACGTGCTGATGGTCAATCCTAAAATCAAAACGCCGCAAGATTTGAAGGGCAAGCGCGTGGCGATCAGCCGCTTCGGCTCGCTTTCGGATGTGTCGCTCCGGGATGCGCTGGCTTTTTACAAGCTGAAACCGAACGAAGATGTTTCCATCGCGCAAATGGGCGGGCTCGGCGAGCGTATGATCGCTCTGACGTCGGGAGTGGTCGACGGAGCGATTCTTAACGTCGATCAAGTCTTTCAAGCGGAGAAATTAGGCTTTCAAATTCTGATCGACTTACGCAAGTTGCCTCTGACCTATTCGACCCAGGGAATTGTCGTCGGTAAGGAATTCCTGCGCGCTCAACGCCCCATCGTCAAACGATTTTTGAAGGTGTACATCGAAGGCATCAAGATTTTCAAAAACGACAAGCCATTCGCGATGGATACTTTGTCACGCTACATCAAAACCAGCGACCGGGAAATTCTTTCAAAGACCTACGATGTTTACCGCGATGCATGGGAGACGGTTCCGCTGGTTCGGCGCGAGGGCATCCAACAAGCGCTGGACAGCATCCCCGAAGCAAAAAACACCTCGCGCAATCTCGACACGCTGATCGACAATTCGCTGATTCAAGAACTGGACAACGAAGGATTTCTCCGCGAGCTCTATCCCGGAAGATAACGAGCTCGCATACGCGAGCGAAACCGGAAGTCTCTCCCCATAGGCCCCTTGTTCAAACTGAACAGCCCTCGGTCCAAGCCGAGGGGTTCTGAATTTGTCGGCTGAAAGTCGACTTCTGTTTCGGCCATTCCGGCGCATGCCGAAATCCACGCGGTTTTTGTATTCGGACCCAGAGCGAACCTGGATGACCTAGATTCACAGACCAAGTACAACACGCTGCCGGCCTTCGCCGGCATGACAAACCTTCACTTCGCTGAAGGCGACGGATTTCAACCCTTCCCGAAGAAGAGATAAACTTTCTTCCAGAGCTCTTGCGGCTGCGTCAATTTCGATCGTAGGGGGGCAGCATGCTGCGCGCCAAAGTTGCGCCGGACCAGCCCAAGTAGTTTACTGCCAAGAAGCTGTCGCCCCGCAGGAGATGAACGTGCTCAAAACCATCGGTCTCATCGCCGGCCACTACGAATGCCGCTCGCTTGCCGAAACACTGCCCGTGTTTACCGATCTTTTGGCGATGGAAGTTGAAAAGAGGCAAGCCGGCCAGGCGATACTGAAGCATCCCAACACCGAGTGGCGGCTGATCATCCACGAGAGCGGCCCGGACGCTCCCGAGAAGGGCTTCGACAATCATTATGGCTTTCGCGTCGCTCGCCATGAGGAAGTCGAAGCGGCATGGCGCTATATCGAGGCGCACAAAGAGCGGTATCGGTTAAGCAAAATTACCAAACCGCAAAGCGCGCACTTTGCGTATTCGATCTATTTCCGTGAGCCGGGCGGCAATCACCTCGAGATCGAGTACTACAACCCCGGCGGCGCGCTGCACGGCCGCTCCCACACAGCCGGTCACTGGGAGAAACCGCTCACAGCCGAGCGAATTTCCGAACGCGGCTACTTGCCGCAGGCCTTTACGCATGGCACCTTGCAATGCGACGACACCGAGAAAAGCCGCCGGTTTTATGTCGACGTGTTAGGGTTGGAGATCGCCGCCGGTTTCAACATGGCGCAATACGTCAAGCACCCATCGAGCCCGTGGTACATTGTCGTCCTACAACGCTCGCCGCGCCAGTATCTGAGGCCGGTGAACCGGTTCACTTTGCAACTCGAATCGAAAGCCGCGGTCGAGCAGGCTCATCGCGAGTTTACCGCGCGCGGCGAATCGATCGGCATCACCGGGCTCGGCACGCTCGAGGCCGACGACGACAAAGCGCTTTTTATCTTCAGCGATCTCGATAAAAACTGGTGGGAGCTGACGACCGGACTTTAGCGGTCATAACGAGTCGTCCGGTCACGCGTATCGCGAACTCTTGCAAATCCTGAATAGCGGTTGCTATCCGGACTCGATCCGGGGTTGCGGCGATGACGGCGCGCTTATCGCCTAATTCGGAAGACCATTCTCTGCTCGAACGAATTTAGTTATCAGTCGTTCGGACAAATAATCTGCGCGAGTCTACTCGAACTTGAGAAGGGGAAGATCCTTTGCCGCCGGTGAGGCTTTAACCGATGCGAGATAAGCGTAAATATCCGCCAGC
>JBIOXP010000353.1:0-14851 GCA_044869705.1 Binatia bacterium
TTGCGCTATGCACAGGCCTACTCAGCGATGCGCAGCATTTTTTCTTTGCCCGTCTCAATTGCCGACCGACAGGGCTTTTTTCGCCGCGAAGGACTGGACTTTCGTGTCGTCGTGCCGCTTCCCGGGGGCGCGGATCGGATGCTCGACTCGCTGCACGACGACACCGCCGACGTCACGCATATCGCGACGGCTTTTCTGATTCGCGCCGTGCTCAACGGCTCGGACGCCGTCGCGATCGCCGGAGAATTCAATAATCCGATTTACAGTCTGATCGCCAGGCCGGAAATTAAAACCGTCGGCGACCTAAAAGGTCGTTTGATCGGCCTCGCCGACGAGGCCGGCACGATCACGATTTCGACCCGCAAGCTGCTGCAGAAACATGGCCTCGGCGCCGGCAATTTCCGCGTCAAAATCATCGAAGGTACGCCCGCGCGTTTCACCTGTTTGAGACGCGGCGACTGTGAAGCCGTGCCGCTCGGTCAACCGCAAGATTTGCTGGCGTTGGATGAAGGCTATCGTTTGCTGGGGCTTTCAACTGAAGTCGTGCCGGATTTTCTCTACACGGTTACGGCCGTGCGCCGCCCGTGGGCCGAAACCCACAAGGATTCGTTGGTTCGTTACGTGCGCGCACTGGGCGCGGCGTTCACATTCATCCGTGATCCCGGGAAGCGGAGTTCGGTCATAAAAACCATTGTGGAAACTACCGGTTCCAGCGAAGCCATCGCCAAGCAAACGCTCGGGTTGTATTTCGAGCCCGAGCGCGGCGTGTTGCCGAAAAAAGCGGAGATCAATCTCAAGGGATTGGACCAGGTAATCGCATTTATGGGCGAAGCCGGAAATCCAAAGCCGCCGCTCCCCGCGGCTGAGCGTTTTGTCGATCTTCAATACCTTCATGCGGCAGGAGTCAGATAACAATCAGGGTTGAGGAGAACGACAATCGGCTTTCTAGTGTTTTCATGAAGTACGTTCTTGTTGCGAGTTGCAATTCCGATGCTCCGTCATTCCCGCATGTTTCTGGCGCGAATCCAGACGATTCGGACGGGGACCCCGGTACATTCGGAGGTGACGGTTTTTTGACCTCTCCTTTATTAACCCCGGCCCTTGTGTTCAGCAGGACCATCGACTTCCGGCAATATCATCCATCTTCCATCCTCAATCTCTCGGCCATCACTCCACTACTCCATCACTCCATTTTTACTGCTTGTAAATCTTGTCAATGAACCCGCTTTTTTCCAACTCACGCACGATGCTTTCGTCAACCAGATCTTCGAACCGAAGCTGCGCCCCGGGTTTGCGACTTGTCGCTTCCTTGATTTGAATCTCCGTGCCTTGCCGTGTCACCAGCGGCACGACGTCGTACAGCTTCGCGCTGGCTGTGTAAGCCGCCTCTAAATAGTTTTCTTCCGAGATTCGGCTGTATTTAGCAATCATTTTTTTGCTTTCATCCTTGTGCGTTTTGAAATATTGCACCGCCTCGATGTGCGCCATCAGAACTTTTTTAACCGTATCGCGTTGCCGCGAGAGATAGCTTCTGGTCGTCGTCGCGCAAATATACGGGAAGTCAAACCGCTTCTGAAAATCCGCAGTGCTGATGAGAATGCGAAACGGGATGCCCTTGGTTAAATAAATGATTCCCGGCGGCGAAGGAAAACCGGCGATCCGTCCCGTCCGAAAGGAGGCCGCCCGCTCGGCCGGCCCGCCGACTTGCATGATCGGCACCTGCTTATCGGGTTCCAACCCGAGCCCGCGAATGAGCGCGCGCGCAGCCACATCGGACGCGCTTCCCACGCGGCTGATGCCGATGCTTTTTCCTTTGAGATCCTCGGCCGATTTAATGTTTTCATTGACCACCAACTCGTAAGGCAACGAATTCAGATAGCAGGAAACCAATACGAGATCGGCTCCGGCCACCACAGCGCTTGCCACGCCACCGCCGGAAGCGTTGCCCACCTGCACATCACCGGCGACCAAGCTGGAAACGCTCGTCGTCGTGCTTGGAATAAAGAGCAGATCGGCATCGAGGCCGTATTTCTTGTAAAGCCCGCGCTCTTTCGCCAAATACCAGACCGAATTGCTGCTCTCCAATGCGCTATGAGCCAGACGGATTTTTTCCTGCGCGAAGGTTTGGCGTGGAAAAGAACAGAGCAAAATGAGTAACAGCGCGGCCCACGACGACCGATAAACTTGCCTGGAGATCATACTCCCTCCTGCGCGAACTGAAGCGCCTCTTCACTCATTCTCGGCCCATGTCCAATCCACGCGCCTTGCTGTTACCTGACAAGAAATGGAAGCGCGGCATTCGCCGAAACAGCGACACCACGAGTTATGAAACTCTCGATACGAAGGCGCGTTGATTCAGTTGCACGACCGCCGAGCTCGAGTGAATGAAAGATCAACGCCAGTCGCTGTCTGATGGAATAATATTTTTTCCCAACCGGCGCTCGGGAGGCGCGGCCAGCCATGCCTGCACTTTTTCTGCATAGAGCTTGAAATGCGGCGTCTGACGGTGAGCCTCCAATGCCGCCTCGTCCCTATAAACTTCGTAATAATAAAAACGGTGCGGGTCATCTTTGTCTTGCAGTACGTCAAAGCGCAGGCAGCCGGGTTCGTCGTTTTCCGAATGCTCAGCGTCATGACGGATGGCTTGCAGATACTCCGTCAAATTTTCCGGCCTTATTTGCACCATTACCTGTAACGCGATCATGCTGCACCTCCCCGGCCAAGTTCATCATCAAGAGAGCGGCGGCCGAAAAACCGCAAAAACTTTGTCGGAATTGGTGATCCATGACTCGAGAAATACCGCCTGGTCAGGTTTTCGCTTGAGCTCCGCCATCGCGCCGGCGAGACAAAACCAGTTGAGCAGTTCATGATGGCCGCGATCTTCGGCCTGAGCCAAATTGGTGTCACGCCAGGTGTCCCACTCCCCGTTGCGCAGAGCTTCGAAGTAACGCTTGTCCGACTCGACATCGGGGTACATCCGGCCGTGCTTCTCGGTTAGGAAGGAATGCGACCAACTCGAAGACGCAATCAATGCCACTTTCCACGGACTACTAGCGAAGGCGCGAGCCGTCGCGGCACCGATCTGAAAACAGCGCCAGGGTTGCGGGCCGGGTGGATCTTCTTCTAACTGAATCAGCTTTTGTCCCATTGACGGCGTCGGTGGCACGCCCTCGCTGCCGGTGAGATGGCGCCCGTAGGCGTTCACCGTGAACGGCACCAGCGGATAAGAAAACCCGGCGCGATCCCAATCCAGGTAAAGCACGGAATTGGCGAATGCATGCCCTAAACCGACGTGCAGCGGCTTGTAGCTATATGCGATGTCGAATCCCTCATTGAGAAGAAATGACGCGAGGCGCTTTCCGCCGCTGCGGTGCCCGCGCACGCTATAGCTCTTTTCTCTTGCTTCGCCCCAGCAATTGATACCTCGCTGATTGTGCAGCCACGGTTGGAATTCGGCCGAGTCGTAGGCGAGCACGGAAAATGCGGGCACACAATCATCTCGGTAGTTCTCGAACTGGTCATCGCCCCAGATCACACAAAAATCCGGTTGAAATTCATCGAGCGCGCGCCGCGCCATGCGAAAACCTGCGATCATTTCCGCTCGATGCGCATTGGAATGAGCCATGCCCTCGTCCATGCTCCATTGCTCGCGCATCGGCCGGGGCCAGTTGTCGATCGAGCGCAGATGCTGCGGCAGCGCAGCATCAGCGAGGCAGATCTTGATGCGACGACTCAAATTTCCTTCAGTGCCCAAACCAGGATAATGCGTAATTCCAAGGCCCAGGATTTGTCCCATTGGCTCTCCTTGTCCTTCGCCATAGAACCTAGGTGGCTTATTAGACGAGCGGAGGCTTTCGTGCAAGAGCGATTCGCAATCGCTCGTCTCGGACATTTTTTGAAAAATCGAGTCATCTGTTGCATTGTCGCACCTTGAACGAGTCCCGCCGCCGGACAAAAAAAGAAGACATCAAAAAAATTTTGGCAGTCCCCTGAAAACTATTGCTTAGCAAAAAAAAATCATCTACAAACGACCAACCAACACTGATTCGTTCGATAGCAACACGGTTCACACAGCTTTGAAAACTCCCGCCGATAATTCACAGAGCCACGAAAGCGGCAGTGTTAGTTCGATGCGAACAGTGTCATTTTCGCCTTTGCCCGAAGCGCCCTGTCCGTTCTGCATGCATCGCAAGTGCGCAAACTGTCGTGAAGTGTCGTTCTCAGTCGCTGCATGCTGCCAGTGTCGTAAACGCGCTATTGCACGGCTTGATTGTCTGCAAAAGCATTTTTGCGACGGACAACGAAACGAATAGAAACGCAATCATCTCCGCAACGCGGCTAGCGCCAGCGCGCGTACTCCCGAACGCGAAAGCGCTCGGACCTAAGCTTATTACGACAAAAACCGCTCGTTGTCGTTGCGCACCAGGGTTGACGTCTCGTAGCCCCGTATTACACTTACTCTATAGTCATGTTGAACCGGATGATGTGATCTGCAGTTCAGATCTCAGCCGGTGATCATCATCCGAGACGGAATTTCCGTTGGCCGCTTTCGAAGCCAGGAGATGACGATGATCGATACCAGTCGGACGGGGCGGCGCTGTCGAGCAAAGAAAATGGTTCGCACTCACGAGGCGAAGATCGAGCCTGAACGCCGCGGCACAATCGTACATGAGACGGAAAACCTCGGTAGGCGGATGGTACTTGTGCAATGGGACGATAACTCATCGCTTTATGTATTTCCGGACGAGATTGAAATCGAGGCAGACTAAAGCCTATTTCCCTCCTGCTGGTGGCTGCATAGCTTCAAAGTATTCGTTACTCTTTTGATTGGGCAGGACTCATCAGGCCCGTTCTTCCGGCGCGACACGAGCTCACTTCTGTGGCGGCAAATTGACAAGTCTGGCCTGACTCCAATAATCTGCCAGAAATACGTGCCGGGACGGAGGAAAAGCCATGGACTTCACCAACCTAACCCAGAAAATCGAAGAAGCGGGAAAGGAAAACCTTAGAAACGTGCAACTCTTTGGGACCGACAATTTTCGCTCGTGGATGCTTCACTTTCCGCCCGGTGACAGCACGCCGATGCACTACCACCAATCGCCGGAGACTTTTCTGGTAATCGCCGGAAGATGCTCCGTCAAAGACATCAAGGGCAACGAACGGATACTCGAAAAAAACGATATCGTTTTTCTTCCTGCCAAAGAATATTACCAGCTGACGAGTGTCGGATCCGACACTCTGGTTCTGTTCGGCAATCGCTCGGAACCCTTTGGCGTTCGACCGGTGCGAGCGGAAGCACAACCGTAATCGGGCCAATTACCGCTGAAGCAATACAGAAAGGCTTTCTGCGTGGAAGCGTCTGCGAGATCACCTGCCGGGCAGTCGCGAGATTAAATTTTTATCTATTTTAGGCGCGCAACTTGATCGCCCGGCGGTTGCCGGTGCGATAAGCGCACGTACACCATCTCGGCAATCAAACCGCCGGATCTTCAGGGCGTTCTGATTTGCCCAATAAAGGCTTATGATGAGAGCTCACGGAGAGCTTGGTAACGATCTTTTGATTTCCGCGGATTCGTTTCGACTCCGAACGGAGCACCGAAGCAACTTCGACATAGCTCAGCTGACGATTTTCCCGAACGCAACGCAACAATAATCCGCCACGCGCCATATCGCCCAAGCCGATAAACTCAGCCGGCACGCGAAACCGTCTGCCGAAAATAGGCGTGAGGATATCTAGGTACTTCCCTGTCGCGACACTTCCCAGAAGCACGATCTCACAATGCGTCCCGATTCGGTTGATGAGTTCTCTCGCGCTTCGCCGGAGCGCGGCTCGATACGTCCGATTTTTCAAATGAATCGGCACACGGCCAAAGCCCCTGAGTCTCGACAAGTGAATCATGGCATCGTGCGCTAACAAGCCAGCGGTCGGTGTGATGATCAAAATTCCCGGACAGCTCGACGGCGGCTCGGCAAAGGTTCGCGCATAGGCAAGCTTGCCGCGGAAATAGAGCGCGCTCAGATAGGTAAAAACCTCGCCCAACGACACTCCCTCGGCGCTGCGTAGTCGCATCGCCAGGTCGGAGCGGCTACTTTTTCTCAGCACCCAACGGGCCCGCAAACCGTTGCAATTGGCTGGCGAGAGAATAAACACTCGGCTCATGGGCGGACCGCCTTCATGAAAGATTCGCAATCCAAAGTATTTAGCACTTCATCGCTCGTGAGCCAGCCGCGGCGCGCAGTGGCAACTCCGTAGGTCAGATAGTTCAATGCGCCCGTGGAATGCGCGTCGGTTGAAACGATGAATTTGATGCCGCGCTCGCGTGCGGCCCGAATCCATTGCGGCTCCAAATCGAGACGGCGCGGATCGCCGTTAACCTCGATGGCGCAGCGCGCGACAGCTACTGCGTCCAACACTTCCTCCATCCGGCAGACAAACGGCGGCCGCGATTGAATCAATCTACCGAGCGGGTGTCCCCATATTTTAAAAACCGGCAACTTGAGCGCGCGCAACAGCCGCTCAGTCATCTGATCGGCATTCATTTTATGCCGTGAATGAATGCTCGCGATGACAATATCGAATTGCGTCAGGTAATGATCGGGATAATCGAGTGAGCCGTCTTCGAGAATATCCGATTCGGTTCCTCTGAGCAGCTTTATTTTGACGCGCTCCTGAACTCGCGCGATCTCATCCCACTGCGCGCGCAAGCGGTCGATCGCAACACCGCGGGCATAGTAGGCGCTCGGCGAGTGATCGGTAATGGTAAGATATCGCATGCCCAAAGCTTCTGCCGCGACGGCCATTTCCTCAATCGTGTGCCGCCCATCTGAATAGACCGTATGACAATGTGTCATGCCGCGAATATCTTCGAGCTCCAGCGGACGCGGCAAGTTTCCCGCGATGGCAGCCTCGATCTCTCCGTGGTCTTCGCGAAGCTCGGGCGGAATATATTGAAGCCCGAGCCGCTCATAGATCTCGTTTTCGTTCTTCAACCGCGCTTTGCCCTTTGATCGTGTTTCAGTGGATCCAAGATCGATTCTTTTCGATCGCGCGAGTTTCTCCAGCTTCGCGATGTGATTTGGCGCGCCGGTCCGCGCATGAAGTGTCGCAACGAATTCATTGGGCGTGACGACTTCGAGAGCGATTTTGATGCCCGACGCCAGCGACGCAACACAGCGGTTCTCGGTCAGTTCAATGGTTCGGGCGAGGGTTGGCAACGCCAAAAAATGATCGATGACGAGCTTGGGATGCTCACTGCTAACAACGATGAATATCTCTTCGACCGTTTCGTTCTGACGTCGGAGGCTTCCCGCCGACGCGGCTTGGATAAGCGCCGGACAAAGCCGCAAATAGCCAAGAACAGCTCCGGCTTGCTCACGGGCATGGCTGAGCAATAAAGATCGGTCTTCTTTGCGGGTTTCGAGCTTTTCGATATCCCCACGCAGCTTCTCTTGAGATTTAAGCCCAAACCCTTTGACGTTGCTGATCAGCCCTTGTTCGCATGCCGATTTGAGGTCGGCTACGGTTTCGATATGCAAGGCCTCACTGAGGGCAATGATTTTCTTTAGGCTCAGACCAGGAACTTCACTGAGCTCCACAGCGCCGGGAGGCAGCTCTTGACGGAGTTGCTCGAGCAGCCAGCACTCGCCCGTGCGGTAAATCTCTTCGATTATCGCCGAAAGTGCATTGCCCACCCCGGCGATCTCCTTCAGGCGTCCAGCTTTGACGAGCTTATCGAAATCGCCTTGGAAGGATTCCAGAGCGCGCGCCGCTCGTTCGTAGGCCTGCACCTTAAACGGGTTTTCGCTTTTGATCGTGAGCAGCCGCGCGATCACACGCAGCTCGGCCGCGATTTCAAAGCGATCTCTCACTGCCGGCCTCCAGGAGCATAACGGTTCAGTGTATAACGCTTGATGACCATCTCAAGGGGCTATAAATGACCGGCGGACTGGAGCTTTGTAAGGATTACTGGATACAAATTGTTTTCGGTGCGGGTATGGAGGCTGGAACCGAGCCGCATTGTTCAGTCCGCCTTCCGAACTCGATCTCGACAACGCAGGCGGATCAGGATTCAGCGCTGTACGGACGGGCAAGCCGCTACTGCATCCTTGAAAGAGCCAACGAGAGATCGGCCAACTAAGAGCGTCGGAGGTTCAGATCCCTCCGCATAAAGCGCCAGAACCTACATCTACATTCGCTACAGCGGAACGGCCGCATAAGCAATAATACGGGGAGTACTTCGAAGGCATTTTGGCGGCGTGATTTTCTTACTCTTGCACTTTCACAGACAGGGCAATTAGGGCCGGACATACGTCAACACAGCCGTTCGAATTCAGAGTTCTTTCTTAAAAATAGCGTCAGCCGCAAGCGCGAGGCGGGTTATCTCGTTGAGAAGTTCTGGCCGATGCGGATCATCCGCCGGCGTCTTGGCAATCCGCTGCGCAACGGCATTCAAATGAAGCAAAAAGGCCTCGATTGTTGGAAATTCTTTCGACAGGGAAATCGAGGTGTACTGCGGCCGTTCGGCGGCTCTTTGCTGTATTTTTCGCAGCTCGTCGCGAATAATGTTCAGCTCGGAAATTTCATCGAGGACGGCCTTACGAGGTCGGTTCCTTTGAACCTCACAGCGGTGAAGCAATTCGGCCATACGCCGGTTGAGGGCTCTTAAACTGGCGGGTTCAATCATTTTGCGAACACCTTTCGTCCACTCAAATTGAACCGGCACGACAGCGCCTAAACGGTCCATCGCCGCTCGCGTGCTACGCGTCGGACAAGAGTAATATAGGAAGCTATTCAGACCGGTGCACACACCGGTGAGCAATGCTGGTGCCAATGCCTACAGTTCCAAAATCGCGTGACTTTTCGCGGATGCGGCGCGAGACGCCCGAATACTCGTAGGAAAAACGTTCACGATCTGTGCGGCCGCAATGACAGTTGCAATCTCCCGCTGGTTTTCGCATTGGATGTGATGATTTGAATCCAACCGCGACTTTTGTCAGACCCCACCTCGTTAACCCGAACGGCGTTGCCAATAGATACGAACACGACGGCCCCAGTTCCTTGGAACATGTTGCTAGCCTGTCACAAGCTCGACCAGAGCAAAAAAAAGTTAGCCCATGAAGCGATGATGCACATGACCTGTGCATTTGTTTTGTAGCGATCCCAATTCCAAAACCGGGACTGACAATCTCGACAACGAAACGGTCGCACCCAAAGTGCACTGCTGAGGGCCTTTTCTAAATCGGTTTTGCGCCGAGAAAGCCGCACGTTCGAGCTGGAGCACTGCGGGCAAATGCCCTTGCTGAATAACGCCCGAGCATTTTGTCCGAGTCTCATCGAAAAGGCAGTCAAGCGCGTCTCAATTTTACTGATCCACATTTCGCCCTTGGGTACGGTTTATTTGCCGCGCCACTCCCAGCTTTCTCAAGAGCTTAGAAAAAAAATTAGTATTTTGCCGCGCGCGAAGCACTAGCACCTTACCACCGTACTGAAAGAATGTTCCGGTTCGGCGCGCCTTGGTTGATGTCATAGCCGGTCGCGAGCTGCCACGGTAACTTCTTGCAGTTGCCGCGTTGAAAGCGCGACCATACACCAACGGTGTTAACTTGCAAACTTTTGTGCTCCCACTGAACGGCGACGGTTTTTGTCGCGGTGAGCGCGATTGGATGATATTACCGGCTTATACCTCTGTGCCGGATCAACGGGAACGAATCGTCCCGAGAATCGTGGACAGATTTTCCGCACCTACCCCTGGACCGCAGAATGTCCCGGATCGGACCGAGGGACCCGGTCAAGAGCCACGTCGAGGTGCTGAAGGCCGTCTACGGCGGCGCACTGAGTCAATCGATTCCGTTGCGCTCTTCAAAAGGTCAAGGTTCGGTTTTGATCGATTCGAATTTTTTTGCATGGCTTCCCGTAGTCTGCGAGACTCGTCCTGGAGTCGTCGCGCATTATTCCATAGATGTCTAGATGTGGGTTGTGCCATAGCAGAGACCCTCGTTGGATTTGAACCGGTTGTACCTTCGGCAACACAAGCTAGGTCGAGCATAGGCTTGGACGAGGAGATAAAGCAAACAAGATTGGGGGTGTGCTTATCAATAGTCTCAACGAGGCGGCTCGAATCAGGTAATCGGCCCCTGGATCTGACTTTTTGGTTCTTCTTTTACTTTCGTGATCGCTTTCGATCACGAGACCCGATTTGTTTAATCCTTCTGTATTCTGACCGAAGAACTTGTCAGTAGTTCCACTAGCGTTATTATCCAACCAGCGTAGGAAAAATACCCCTGGGTAAACATCACAAATAGCTGGTACCCTTCGTCGTTGAACTGCGGTTTCGACTTGAGTTTTTGTGTGGACGTCCCATTGCAGATTCCGGGCATGCTCTTTGCTCACACTCCGGACATATGGAGTATTCGTGCGATCATTGCCAGAGTTATCATAACGGCGACGCATACAGGGTTAGTTGCGAGGAGTTCGGACGGCTAAGACTCGATATGGTTGTTTGCTACGAATGCTATGTCGACGCTCGACGACTGGGCCTTTGCACAAACAAAATGGTCACAACTCGTTCACCAGAGAGATTCGAGCAACGGGAGTGGACATCTGATCTATGCGATGCGTTGACTGGTCACGGCGTTTAATCGCCCTCTGTCACAAGCAGCAGCCCATATAAACTCGTAGCCGAGAGTTCTGCTGGGACCGACAAGAATGCTCTTCGAAAACCAGTGCGCAACACCCGCCTTTATTACGCGATCACCCGTTAAGAAGTAACTTCAGGAACTATCTGGCGCGGTCTGAGCCTGCCTCGCTAAAGCACAGACCGAGTGATGTGATTCTTCGGTAGTGGTGCAGTCTACTGCACACGACCGACTCCCATTGTCAATTGACGGTCTTGGACCGTTTGTTGTAAGCTCGGCGCTCCAATCTCGCCTATTGATCGGGAGCACCAGATGCTGACTGATCGTTACTCTTACTCGCCAATTATACGACGTGAGCCGTTTCGCTGGCCCAACGGAGCGCGCGTCGCTTTAATGGTCGCGCCGAATATCGAGTGTTTTCATATCGACAAAGTAATTCCTGGCGCGCCGAACTCCTATTTACCCGATGTCACCGGCTATGCCTTGCGAGATTATGGAGCGCGCATCGGAGTTTTCCGGGTCATGGAAATTTTGGATAAGCATCGAATACGTGCCACGGTGCTGCTCAACTCGGATGTTTGCGCTCACTACCCGGCGATCATCGAAGAAGGCAAAAAACGCGATTGGGAGTGGCTCGGGCATGGCGTGACCAATAATATTCGCATGACTCAGTATGCCGCCGACCAAGAGCGGACGGTGGTCCGCCAGATCCGAGAGACAATTACCGCGGCCACTGGCAAAGCACCGCGCGGCTGGCTCGGTCCGGGCGGCGGCGATGAAAGCTCGAATACGCTGGATCATCTCGCAGCGGAAGGATTCGACTACGTTTGTGACTGGGGGTTCGACGACCAACCCATGGGCTTACGCGTCCAATCAGGACGCATGATCGCAATACCCTACCAACAAGGGCTCAACGACATTCGAGTCATATTTCAGGGCGGCCACACGCCCAGGGACTGGTGCGAAATGGTCTGCGATCAGTTCGACACGCTTTACGCCGAAGGCGCAACCCACGGCCGCGTCATGACGATTCCGCTGCATCCATTCGTAATTGGCCTCCCGTTTCGCATCAAATATCTCGACAAAGCCTTAGACTATATCTGCTCCCATGATGGTGTGTGGAGGGCGACGGGAGCGGAAATCGCCGATCATTATTACTCCAGCTATTCTCAACAACGGTACGACGAGAACCGCACATGAAAAAATTGATCTTGGCTTTGGTCGCCTTGCTGCCGTTTTCGCTCGGTTACGCGGCCGATCGCATTGTGATCGGGAACGTCTCGCGCACAGTGGAACAACTGCCGAACTATGCCGCAACGGACAAAGGTTTTTTTGCCCAGGAAGGTATCGACGGCGACGTGGTGTTGATCGGTTCGACGGACACACTGATTCAGGCGTTGATCGCCGGCCATGTGCAAGTCGCCATCGTCGACCCGTCAGCGGCGATCAATGCTGTGGAGCGTGGCGCGGCGCTGAAGATCATCGGCGGCACCGTGCCGATCGCGGCCTATACTCTGGTGGGTTGTCCTAAATACAAAACCATCAAGGATCTCAAGGGCACAACCATCGGAGTCGTGAGTCTGGTTTCCGGCAGCACGATTTTTCTCCGTGAAATGTTGAAGGCCGAGGGATTGGAGCTCAATCGCGATTACGCGATTATTCAGAACGGTCCCACGACACAGCGGCTCGCGAGCCTCAAAGCCTGCAATACTTCTGCGACAATGATTCTTGGCGGCGACTTGCCGCGCTCGCGCGAATTGGGATTCCCCGAGATCGCCCGTTTACACGACTACATTCCCAACCTGCAGTTTCATAGCTTGATTGTCGATGGACATTGGGCGGAGACGAAACCCCAGCTCGTCGTCCGATACCTCAAAGCGATGGTGCGGGCCATGCAGTGGGCTCACGCGGATCATGAGCAGGCGGCGAATCTCGTGACCAAACGAACGGGAATTCCGCTTAAATACACCCGCGTCACGGTCGACGAGTATCTTTCGCAAGGAATTATCAGCCGCGATGGATCCGTTAACCGGGACGGATTTCAGCGCCTCATCGACTTGATGGGCGAGCGGCTATTCAAAAGCCGTCCTTACCCGGCGCCGGAAAAGTATCTCGATCTGAGTTATTTACGCCGAGCCCATCAGGAGCTGGGAAGTAGGCAATAGGAACGCTGCTACGGAGGGAAATTTGATTTTCCAACCCTCAACATAGCCACGGCGATAGTAAAAAAAATCGGGCAGCCCCTTTTGAGGAAGCTGCCCGATTGAATTGATTTACACAGACGTTATCGTTTGCTGGATCGGTTATCGCGGTCTCTGTCCGACCTTGCATATTGAAACTCTGGCATGGACTTTAGCGCATCTTTGGTCGCGTCATGCAAAACCAATTTGTCGTTTTCATGCTTTAGCTCGGATACCGGAACAGCCACGTCGTGTTTGCCGACTCCGAGAAATCCTCCGACTCCGATGATCGCAAAGCTCGCCGAGTTGTTGCGCGAAAAGATCAAATCATCGACCTCACCTATTTTATCATTGTTGTCGTTATAAACCGCTTTCCCCATGATATTTCTCTTCACACTCCAGCCTCTTTCAGCGAGTCGCATTTGATCTTGGCTGATGTTTAACTTGTGCGACTGCGCATACGCGCTGCCGACACCCAGCGACAAGGCCGCTGCGAGTCCTACCGCTGTAAGGCTCTGCATCACTCTTTTTTCTAAAGGTTTTGTAACCATATTTTCCTCCTTCTTGATCCTATACAGGAAGAAAGCAACCGATATGCCATTCCATGGGATTCAGCCACTTAGTAATAGCGTCGCCGCTGGTGATAGTTAGATTCCTCCGGATTTCGGATAGTAAAACAGCTTCAGGCGGAGGAAGTAGAAAACGTCAGGGAGTATGAAGACTCTCGGCGGCGGAGATATGATGAAATCGAAGCAGGAGCAAGTTAGGCTTACTCTTGGAAGGAACCGAAGCATGGATACGCAATTGGTTCATTGTCCGTCGTGCGGCGCGACTAATCGAGTGCCGTTGTCGAAGCTTGCTCAAGGGCTCCAGCCCAATTGCGGCCGATGCAAAAAACCTTTGCCTGTGGATAGCCAACCAGTCACCGTAACTGATGCGACCTTCGCGTCAGCCGTTGAGCGCTCGCCGTTGCCGGTACTGCTCGACCTGTGGGCGCCATGGTGCGGGCCGTGTCGTATGGTCGCGCCAGTAGTCGAAGAAATAGCAAAAGAAATGACAGGGCGACTACGCGTCGGCAAGCTCAATGTCGATGAGAATCCGGCCACGGCAGCGCGCTTTCGCGTTCAGAGTATCCCGACTCTGCTCATCCTCAAAGATGGCCGAGAGATCGATCGTATTCTGGGTGCTCAGTCCAAAGCGGCGATCGTGCAGCGGCTTCAAGAGGTAATCCGCAGTTAGCGGGACGTTTACGGATTAAACTAGCGCGCTACGGACGTTTCCGAATAGAGCGGCTCAATCGACCTCCGTCACGACCGGGTGCTTACGCCGGTTCACGCCCACCTGCAAGATCGGTGAGCTCGAGCTCGTGTCCAGAATGATGGTCCCAATCGCGACACGCGCTTTGGTTTTCTTGTTGACCAATTTACGAGCTGTCAATGGCTGATGGTCCAAAACTGCAAACGGCGGAGCGTTTCTGTGGCGAACGATGCCTCGGAACAAGCGGCAATTACGGCCGCCGTGCCCCGTGACAACGTTTTCAGGAGATCGCCGTCTACCGAAAGCGATGTAACGATGAAGATGGGGACGCTTCCTGCCAAGGCGCGACATTCATGCAGATCGGCTAATGCTTTTTCATTATAGTTGCGCAGCCGGAACACAATGACATCAGGTTTCTGCGGATAAACACAATTCCATGCTTTCCGCACGCAATCACAATGTACGACGTGACACCGCTTCCGCTCAAAAACGCTGGGAACCGCGCTGTTCGGCTCGTCGTCGATCAGTAAAATTCTTTTATTCGTCTTCGCACGCGGTTTGTCACTACCCCTTGTCTTGATCTGCGGATATATATTGTTCATTTGAATCTCCTCTGCGCTGTTCCCCGGGTAAGTAAGGGCCTACACGGCTAATCCATTGTGTAGACGCCGCAATCCAGTCATAGAAGACCGGATTGGGAGCGGCGAACTGGCAAGGCTCAGAGATTCAGAACGGATTCGAAACGTTGGGCAGGCGATCTGAATAACGCATCGGTTTCG
>JBIOXP010000354.1:0-6680 GCA_044869705.1 Binatia bacterium
ACATGCGCACGTCCTTACCACGAATCCTATTGTTTTATTACGGACAACAGACGTTCAAAGAACCGCCTGGACAAACTGAAGCGGTCAAATACGCTCAGCGGCACTTTGTCTTTTTTGCGCGAAGGAATAGGCGTCGTATCCTTCATGAATGAGTTCGATGGGCTGATCCTTCGCCTTATCGAAATTGACGCCGATCGGGTCGTGGCCATTCTGAACGGCGTTGATCTGCTCGCGCAGAAGCTTTCGAAGCATAATGACACCGCGGTCGGCTTCGCCGAGATGCTCGTCAGAACGATCAGCAATCGGGCCCTGGGTCTCCCACGCCATATGATCTTGGCTAGCAAAGTGATTCAAATGAAAGTCGCCGGTATTGTCCTTGGTGGCAATGAATTCCATCGGCGCATCTTCCGGTTGTTCCGCAATCGCGCCGCCTTTGGTCGGAGTGAAGCGAAACTGAAAAACTTGCGTGTTGGCATCATCGATAGGCGTGCGGAAATGCATCGCATATCCGGTGCGCACCGGAACAAAGAGAATGTTCGGGAAGATCAGCGGGTGCGGCGCCTCGAAAGGCACGTTATCGCCGGCAAAAATTCGTTGTTTTTGAATTCCCGCCCAATTGGGTCGAACCACCAGCTCAAATTCGATTTTGTTCAATTGCTGATAATGAAACGGCACATAATCTTTGTTGCCCCTGAGCTTGAGCGTGTGCGAATGGAGATAGTACGTGTGCGTCGGATCGACGGAGTTCTCCATGGCCTGGAGCCAATTGCAGCGCAGCACCTCGCAGACATCGATCTGCTTTATGCCGTCGCGGCGGACCAGCAGATCCCATTTAGGCAGGAGCGGTTTTTTTTCCGGCGGCCCCATGTATGCGAACAATAGACCAGCGAGTTTTTCGACCGGATAGGCGGGGTGGCGGATTTTCTCGCGAAAACCGCTTTGAGGATTCTCAAATGGCTGTTCGAGGCATTTTCCGCAGCCGTCGTATTTCCAACCGTGATATGCGCAGCGAATGCCGTCACCTTCAACAAACCCGTAGTAAAGCGATGCGCCGCGATGGGAACAGCGCTCGCGAACAAGACCATAGCCGCCGCTTGCGTTGCGATAGAGCAACAGGTCTTCGCCAAGTACGCGCACTCTCTTCTTCGGCTTTTCTTGAGTGAGGTCGACCGCAGCGGCGATCGGGTGCCAATAGCGCCTGAGTAGTCGCCCGGCCGGCGTTCCCGGCCCGATCTGGGTAAGGAAATCGTTCTCTTCCTGAGTCAGCATGGTTCGGCTCCTTGGCGAATCCTGCGAGCACGCTTCGTCAAACAAAAATCACCTTAATCGAATGGCCGCCGAAGTGTCAACGAAGCGCGCTCGCAGAGGTTAACAGGGAAGATTCCGCCAGCTATTTGGCATCGTGAAAAATGATTCCCAATGTGTAACGCTCGCCCGAATGAACGGTGCTGACGCCGTGCCGAAGGGTCGCGCGATAATAGCCGCGTATGCCGCGGACAGGGCGATGGTGGACAGAAAAGACGATCGCGTCGCCGCGGTTGGGGTCGAGCGCTTCGGCGCGCGACTGCTGTCGCGGGCGTTGCTCGCAAAGGATAAACTCGCCGCCGTCAAAATCCTTGCCGCGCTGGCTCAAAAACACAGTAAGCTGAAACGGAAAGACGATTTGGCCATAGAGATCTTGATGCAAACAGTTGAAATCGCCGGCGCCGTATTTCAAGAGCAGCGGCGTTGGCCGTTTTTGACCGGCCCGGTGGCACTCCTCAATGAAGTCCGAAAGCCGTTCAGGGTAGCGACGATTGGCGCCGAGCCGTTCCGCCCACCGATTGGCGAGCGGCACCAGCTCGGGGTAGATCGAATTCCTGAGCTGCTGAACGATCTTGGGGAGCGGATAGGAGAAATATTTATATTCGCCCCGGCCGAACGCATAACGCGCCATTTCAACGCGCGAGCGGAAGCGGCGCTCGTCGGCATAGAAAGCGGCGATCTCTTCACAAGTTTGCGGCTCAAGCAGGGCCGGAAACAGCGCGAAGCCGCGCTCATCGAGCTCGCCGCACATTGTCTTCCAAAGCGCGGCCCCGCAATGGCTCGCTGAAAATCTCATGGCTGACTCCGCGTCGATGCCGCTGCCTTCGCTTCAAGCGCCAAAAGCGCGGCTTTGGCTTCAAGTCCGCCGGCGAAGCCGGTGAGCGAACCGTTCGAGCCGATGATTCGATGACAAGGAACGATAATCGACAGGGGATTTTTGCCGTTGGCGAGCCCTACCGCGCGGGACGCAGCGGCTGAACCGAGCGCCTTGGCGAGCTCGCGGTAGCTCCGGGTCTGGCCGAAAGGTATTTTCCTCAAGGCGCCCCAAACTTTCTTTTCGAATTCAGTGCCGCGCGGCTCAATCGGAAGATCGAACTGAGTTCTTACGCCGGTGAAATATTCGGCCAGCTGGCGCTCAGTCTCGATCAGGAGCGGATGTTCAGGCGCGAGCATCGGCGCCTCAAGTTTGACGCGATCAGGCCGTTCTCGCTCCCACAGGACGGCGACGAGCGCGTGTTTACTGGCGATCAGTTTGAGCTTACCCACCGGCGATGCGATTTCCTTATAAAATAACGTCATGTCTGCCGTTCCTTTCTTTGTTTTTGTTTTGGAAAGGCTCGGCGCGAATGCTTTCCAAAGATACATCGCGGCATAGGACCGCCAAGGTTTGACCGCTGAAAGATCCAGCTCGGGATGAAGCGCAAGCACGCGCTTGAGAATCAAATCGGTCCGAGGAAACGCGTCAGTGTCACCGACGGCTCGTAAACTGATGTATTCAGCCGACCATGGGCCGATGCCTTTGGTCTTGAGCAGCGCGTTGCGCAATGCGGCGGGCTCTTGCCGATCTTCGAGAGATAGAACGCCGTTCGAGAGCCGCCGGCTAAAATCTCGAATCGCCGCGCGCCGCCCCCGCGTGGTTTTGACCGCGTTTAGCTCAGCTTCGGCGAGAACCGGAGGCGCAGGAAACAGACGCGCCTTTTCTCCCGAAAGAGGATTGATGATCCGTTCACCATAATTTTGCACGAGTTGGTCGATCAAGGTGGCGCGGTGTCTGGCCGATACCAACTGCCCCAGGATCGCAGAGATCGCGGTCTCAAACGGATCCCAGCCGCGCGGCAATCTCAATCCCGGAAAACGCGCGCAGAGCGTCGCCAAAAGTGGTAACCGCGCAAGGCCCGCCGCGACTCTCCGGGGATCGCAGTCGAGGTCGAACATTTTTCGCAGCCGGCGTTTTACTTCGGTCACGATGGCGGGCTTGTTGGGAGCGATCCGCACGCTCAAGCAGTTTTCCCCGGCTCGAACTTGGACAACTCCGACCGTCCTTTTGATGCGAAATAGTCTCTCGAAATGAGTTTCGCTGACGTGCTCAATCCCCGTGATCGAGTGCGACTGATAAAAGTGCAGGATGCTCTGCCAGTCGTACGGTGGGCGATAGGGCAGATCGAGATCGGCATAGCTTTGCTCATGGATCTTTGCATTAATTCGTCGATTCATGACCGCTCACTTCGCGTGGGATTTACAATATCCAGAATGCGCACAGCACACGGAGCCCGCAGATTTTTTTCGCTTCGATCCGTTTACGCCGGCCGGCAAATTTTGCACGGCCGCAGGCCCGCGTGTTTCGCTTCGCCAGGATCGGCGAAAAACATGATCTTGGTTCGGTCCACTCGCGCGGTGGTGTAACAATCGCTACGACAGAAAATCCTGGTGCCTTTGTGGCCCCAAACCACGCCGTCGGGAAGTTTTTCGTCCGCTTTGCCCAAAGCAAAACCCTCGCTCCGCAGGAGTTGCAGCTTACGGGCTCGACCACCTCCGTAACCGCCGAGCCGGCCATCGGCGGCGATCACCCGATGACAAGGTACATAGATCGGCAGGGGATTATTATGCATCGTATTGCCGATCGCGCGCGCGCCTTTTGGCGCCCCCGCGAGGGCTCCCAAGGCTTGGTAACTCACAACTGCGCCGCGCGGGACTTCCTGAAGCTTGTGTAAAACTCGCTTCTGAAAGGCCGTCGCAACTAAGCTGAGGTCGACTTTCTGGCGGAGCGAAGATGCCTCACCAGCCAGATACTTTCTCACTTCGGCGCCAACTGTTTGCACCGCTTGCCGATCTTCTACCGGATCAAAAAATGATCTGAGTCTGGAGATCAGAGCAGCCAGTTCTTTGTCCGACGGTAAATAATGCACGAGCAGAAGGCCATCGCTGCCGAGCGCAACGAGCAAATCACCCAGCGGCGAATTCGCGATGCCCAGCGCGGCTTGCGGCCGCCGGATGGATCTGAGCGCCTCCTTGACGCTTGGACGAGAACGGTGCAGCAGTGTGTCGAGGATCTCTTCGCTAACTTGAGCGCTGTCGAATTCTGCTAATCTTCCGTTTGGCATAAAGTTCCTACATGGACTTTAATTTCTTGACCGCTTGGGAAACATTCGCTCTCGCGTTTTCTTCTGAGCACTGCATAATTTCTGCGATCTCGTCATAGTCCAGCCCGGAAAAGTAGCGGAGGCGAAGCGCCTCCCGTTGCCTTCGGGGCAGTGAGGCAATCAACTCCCGGAACCGGACAGTGGCGTAGCCGTCATTGCCGCAGCTCCATCGATCGCCTCCCTCCGTTCCATCCACCGCCGAGTGATGTTTCCCATTGGCGGCGAAAACGCGCGTCCGCCGAGCGCCGTCCCGAGCGCGATTTCGGGAGAGATTGACAGCGATGGCGTAGAGCCATGGTCGGACCCGGCTTTCCGGTCGAAGCCGAGGATAGGCGCGATAGGCACGCAGCCAGGTTTCTTGAAATAGATCCAGAGCGTCTTCACGATTGGCAGTCACACGGAGCAAGTAGCGCAGCAGCTCGCGCTCATAACGCCGCATAATTTCGTCGAACGGAAGCGGCAACCATCGGAGCTTGGTGCCTGACATACAGATTAAAACACCAGAACCGGCCTAATGTGAAAACGCTGCATACTTTTTTTGTTAGTATGCCGCCGGTGGACTCAATCTAAAATAAGCGAGCGGAAGATTCAGGGCAGTTTCGCAGCGGCATTTCGCGCATAAATATCGGCCCGTCGATTGGCGAGCAGCGGCAGCCGCTCACGGGTTTCACTGATCAGCTTCAGATCGAGATGGGCGAATTCCAAGCCCTCTCGTTCTCCGAGGCTGGCGATCGTGCGCCCCAAGGGATCGACGATCATGCTATGGCCGATATAGATATTACCCGTCTGACCGGGAGCGATGACGTAGCAGCCGTTTTCAAGCGCTCGTGCTTTGATCATGGTTTGCCAATGATCCAATTTTAAATCGCCCTGAACCCAACCTGACGGCGCAACCAAAATATTTGCGCCTTGAAGGGCGAGCATGCGCGCCATTTCCGGAAAACGGAGATCGTAGCAAATCATCACGCCGAAGCGGCATGCGCCAGAGATCACCGGCGGCGGAACCGAGCTGCCGGGCGCAAATTTGTCCGATTCCTTGAAACCGAATGCATCGTAGAGATGAATTTTCCGGTAAGTCATGGCGGTTTTACCAAGCGCATCGAGCCAGACTGCCGTGTCGAACACTCGGTTCGGGGTTTCGCAGGTCTCGTAGATTGTTGCCAATACAGCAACATGGTTCTTACTCGCGGCCTCACGCAAAGCAGAGATGAAGCGCCCATCGACGGCTTCGGCAATTTGCGCCAGTTCTTCAGCGCTTTGATTGGCGGGAGAGAACGCCATCAGGAACTCTGGAAAAGCGATCAACTCCGCACCGCCCCGGCCGGTCTGTTCAATCATCGAAATGGCGGTACGGAGATTTTCCTCCTTCTCGGTCGAGGATTTGATCTGGGCGATGACGACTTGGCTCATGAAACAGCGTAAGGGGGAAAGCGCGAGCAGTGAGAGGAACTCTATTGGAGTTTTAGCTCGACTCCAGAGCTTTTTGATTTGATTTTTTCCAGTACCGCGGCGCCGAGCGCAACGTCCGCGACCCCTTGGCCGGCGTTATTCTTATAGAAGGTGATTTGCTCCGCTTTGGTGCGGCCTTCCTTCTTACCCGCGAGAATTTCGCCGATTTCGATCAACTGCTCCCAGCGAATCACGCCCCGATTTACTGGATCGAAAATGTCGGCTTGCTCATCTTGAACGGCTTGTTGGACCGAGACGATGCCGTGGATGTGGCTGCGCGCCAAAGTCGCGTCATCAATTTCACGCCGTTTTGCCGCTGCGAATCCACCTTTCACGAGACCGACATTGCTGCCGACAATTGTCGTGACGTGCTGGCCGGGTTCGAGCCAGTTGCCATCGAAGACCGGCACGCTGGCATTGGTGGCGGTCAACACGATATCAACATCGCGGACAGCTTTTTCGGGCGAATCGACCGGAGTGATATTAAGATTAGTTATCGGTCCCATTTCATCGGCAAAGTTTTTCCGGTTGGCCGGATTCCGACTGTAGACTCTTACGTCCGTGAGGCTGCGCACTTGCATTAGCGCCAGCAGATGATTTTTGGCCTGACCGGCGGCACCGAAGAGGCCGAGGCGGCACGCGTCAGGACGCGCCAACAAATCGGTGCCCACCGCGCTCGTGGCCGCGGTGCGCAAGCCGGTCACCGCAACATTGTTGGGCAACTCGGCGCAGGTGATTTCTCCAATAATGATACCCTTGAGCTCGCCTTCCGCGGCATCGTAAAGC
>JBIOXP010000355.1:0-8461 GCA_044869705.1 Binatia bacterium
TCCAGCCTGAAGGCTATAGCGCTGCGAATCCCCGCCGGTCGTCTTATCGAGCGTGCCGAAGAAACCGACCAGCGGCACGGCGTTTCTGGCGATTTGATCACTCGAGTTCCATTCTCCATGGTAACCGCGGAAGGTAATATCGAAGCCGTTGGCCTCGTTGCCCTCACTGTAGGTCACGAGGTTGTTGAATTTGTAATAGTTATCCGGATGCTTCCATGGACCGTCCTCGTGAAAAACCTCAAGGCCGTAAAGCAGATTGCCCGATCCAAGCTTCTTTGAAGCGCCGAAAACGCCACGCCCGTAGCCAAACATGCCGCCTTCCACCTTGAAGAAGTTCGCGGGCAGCTCCTTGAAAAATACTAAATGCGCTGATCCAGCCGAGCCATAATTGCCGACATCCGCATAATAAGGGCCTTTCTGAAAATCGACTCGCTCCACGAACTCCGGAATGACGGTGTTCATGTCGGCATAACCCTCGCCGTGCGCGTGCGATGGCAGATTGAGCGGCATACCGTCGAGGAAAACCGCGAAGTCCGTGCCATGGTCGAGATTAAAGCCGCGCAGAAAATATTGGTTAGCTTTGCCGCCGCCGGCATGTTGAGTGATGATGACCCCCGGAACCGTCTCCAAAATTTCTCCCGAACGAAGAATGGGGCGAGCCTGGATCTCCGCCGCACCCACCGCTCCCTGGCTGGCAGAGTCGGCGACACCGAGGAGGCTATCCTGCCGGCCCTCGACCGTGATTTCTATCGTTTGGGTGGTATCGGCTGCCGGCTCTTGGACGCCCTGCACAGGTTCGGAAGAAGGAGGTGATGTGCCCTGGGAGAAGCTCGACTCTGAAAGGGTGAAAATAAAGCTGGCCAGGATAAATGCGCGTAGCTTTAACATATAATAAGACCTCAGAACATTTCGTACTACCTTTTCTTGATTCGTGTTACTCATGAGCAAAATTTTTTAGTGCTTCATCTCCGGCGTGGTGGTCACAAGTTTGCCGTTTTGCACGCCTTTGGTGGCGATCAGTTTGCCGGCGATCTCGTGCACTTTGTCGCCGCGACCTCGAAGCACGATGACTTCCAAGCAGTTATGCTCGTCGAGATGGATATGCAGGCTCGCATTAACCGCCACATCGGCCTTGTGCTGCATATCGGCTAAGATGTCGCTTAAGTGATGAATTCGATGATCGTAAACAAGAGTGACGACACCGATGACCTCAGCATCAGCCTGGCCGACCTTCTTTTGAATCAAGTGATCGCGGATCAAATCGCGGATCGCCTCGGATCGGTTCTGATAGCCAACGCCGGCAATGCTGATATCAAAGGCGGCGAGTAGATCTTCTTCTAGGGAGACCCCGAAACGGGACAAATGGTTCATTGTTATCCGAGGCGTAACACGAAATTCAATAACGTGTCAACACAAGATGCTCGCTCATTGGAAGAAGCGGGGTTGGTGTGCTAGCTATAAAGGAAGTGATTGGGTTTATCGTTCAGCTCGTCCTGGTGACAATTGTTTTGGCGGGCTGTGGCCGGAACGAGCGAATGGATCTACTTTATGCCGAGCGTTGCATGAATTGCCACGGTTTAGCCGGTCGTGGCGATGGTCCACTAGCGGTGCGCTTACCGATACGTCCACCCGACTTCCGGGAGACAGTCGAACGAAAAAGCAACAATCAGATCCGGCGCATCATTGCCGAGGGCAAAGGAACAATGCCGGCTTTCGAGCCGGCGCTGCGCGCCGCCGAGATTACGGACATGCTGCAAATGGTGCGTTTTTTGAGCCGCGAAGGGCGCGATATCGCCTGGTGGGAGAGGTTCGATGTCTTGGTGGTTGCTCACTGCAATATTCCCTGGGAAACATTTTTAGGCTATGACGACCCGCCCGAACAAAGAAAACCGTAACTCGGTGCACCACCGTTTTCCTCGACATTTGATTTTTTTTCTGACGATCGCATTCGTGATCACGGCAGGCGGCGCCATGGCCGCGCAAGTCCCGCAAGCTGGTGCCGAGCGGCGGGTTACGCGGCGAACAATCAATAATTTTGCTCTGATCGATCAAAACGGCACGCGCTTCACGCTCGATAAGCTAGCCGGGAAAGTGGTCGTCATTTCGTTCGCGTATACCACGTGCGTGGACGTTTGCCCGCTGATCACCGCTGCTTTGCGTCAGACACAAATCGCCCTAGGAGCAAAAGAGCGCAGCGAAATTCAGCTGCTGACGATCACCACAGACCCAGAAATCGACTCACCGAAAGTGCTGAGCGCTTATGCTAAGCGTTACAATGCCGAACTGGACAACTGGGCATTTCTCACAGGTGATCGAGCGGCACTGGCGCAGGTTTGGAAAAATTTCGGCGTCGGAGTAAAGCGCAGGGCACGGGGACTGATCGATCATACGCCGCTGACCGCGATCGTCGATCCAAGCAAAACAATGCGATTTGCTTACATCGGAGCGTCACCGGATCCGCGCGAGATGCTCGACGATGCGCGTTCGTTGTTGCAGCAGCAGTAGTTGTGGACGTGCAAGCTGCGTTGCGCGGCAATGAATGTTTGCAAGTATTCTCGGCTTGACAAGAGTGTATGTTGAAACTAAACTCGAACATGAAGTTTTTCGGTATATACTGCAATGGCTCTCCACGATATTGAGCAGCTGGAAGCGACCATCGACCAGCTCCTCGCCAGCCACGAACGGATCAGGACGGAAAAAGAAGCGGTCGAGAAAAAGCTCCAACAAAAAGAGAGCGAATGGCATCATCTGAAAGGGCAGCTCCGGCAGTACGAGCGGGAGCGGATCGAGCTCAGGGAAAAGCTCGATCGAATCCTCGGTCAGGTGGCCAGCCTGGACCTTTCTGAATCGTGAGCTCGATGAAAAAAGCACTCGACGTAGAAATTCTCGGACAAAAATTCACGATCAGCAGTGATGCTGAAGAGAGCTATATGCTCAAGGTGGCGGATTACGTCGACGGCAAGATGCAAGAACTGATGCGCGCGTCGAAACCTGTCGCGAAAAACAACGTGGCGATGTTGGCGGCGCTTAATATCGCGGATGAATACCACCGGCTGAAGGACGCGCACGAAACAGTCATGAATCGATTGGACCAGTTGTCGAAAAAGGTTTCGACGACATTGCGTCAAGACCGGTGAGCGGGTTCATGGTATCGCGGATTACTGCTTTTATTTACGCATTTCAGATGATGATGGAAGTTTGTCAGAAGCGGCGTGGAAACATGAGGGAATGGGTTGAAACGTTTGCCAATAATTTGATCGGATGCATTGTTCTGCTCTACGATGCTTTAAGAATACGGCAGCGCATTACAGGTTATCGCGAATTCGGAATGGCTATCCCATTGCAGATAAAGAGGGTAGCGCCAATGCCCGTGCGGCCCGGACAACGGTCCACGCGGGGGCCGACTTCTCCGCATCGCCGGTCTGATTTCTAGCCGCACGTTTCTCCATCTCGCTCTTGCTCTAGTCTCTTCTGGCTGCTCCTGGGTTTTATGCGGAGAGCTGTTCTGGAAGAGTCTAAGCCATCGTTGCGCCGGCGCCTGCTGGCTGCGCGCAAATCGGTTTCCTCGGATCAGCGCCAGTTATGGAGCGGCTGCATTCAAGCCAGTGCAGTTCGGTTTGCGCCTTACCTCGCCGCTACTCACGTGGCTCTGTACAGTCCCATGGATAGCGAGGTCGACACTCGAGCAATTTTGTCTCACGCACTGGCGAGTAAAAAAGCCGTTTTTTTCCCCAGAATCGGCCCTGACAATTCGGGCTGGTTTTTTCAAGTCGGCTCCGAAACCGATCTTCACGCCGGACGATTTGGCATAAACGAGCCTGCCAGCGATCGTCCTCTGCCGGCGCAAGCTCAAGATGGAGCCGAGCATACCCTCATTTTTGTTCCGGGCCTCGCCTTCGACATCGATGGTCATCGGTTGGGTCGAGGTGGTGGGGCGTATGACCGAATGCTGACGGCATTAATGCGCCAGGCGATTTTTGTCGGCTTAGCCTTTGAGCTGCAAATTCTGCAGCGGCTACCGACCGACGAGTGGGATCAAAAAATTCACTATCTCATTACCGAAAAACGGATCATCGATTGCACCGCTTCGGCGTCATGCAATCGAGATTTGGTTGTTTCGTGATTTTGAAAGGGGGTGCTCTGATTGGATTCAACTTTAATATTTGGGTTGATTGGATTGATTGCGGGGATCGGCCTCGCTTGGCTGTTTTTCTGGGTTCGCGCCAAGCAGGAGCGGGCCGAGACCGAAGCGGCGCAAAAAACCGCTGCGCGGATCCTGGAGGAAGCAAAAAAGGATGCGAGTGCGATTCGCAAAGAGGCGGAGCTCCACGCCAAAGATAGCGTTCTCAGGGAACGCGGTGAATTCGAAAAGGAGGTGCGTGACAGTCGTCGCGAGCTGCAGAACCAAGAACGCCGGCTGATCGGTAAGGAAGAAGCGATCGATAAACGCCTTGAATCGTTCGACAAGCGCGAACTCGAATTGTCAAAACGAGACCAAGCGATAAAGAGCCGGGAGAAGCAAGTCGAAGAGCAGGCCGCTGAATACGGGCGGCAACTCGATCAAGCGAGAAGGCAGCTGGAGCAAGTCGCGGGACTGACACGTGAAGAAGCGAAACGAAGCCTGATCGATCAAATGGTCGAGGAGGCAAAGCACGAATCGGCGAAGCGGATTCGCGTTATCGAAGAGGAGGCGAAGGAGGAGGCGGTACGAAGAAGCCAAAAAATTGTCGCCTTGGCCATTGAACGGCTCGCCGGCGACTTTGTCGCGGAACGATCGGTAACGATATTTCCGCTACCCAATGACGAGCTAAAGGGGAAAATCATCGGGCGTGAGGGACGGAATATTCGCGCGCTGGAAGCGGCGACCGGAATCGACCTGATCGTGGATGATACGCCGGAAACCGTGGTGATCTCGGGGCATAACCCGATCCGGCGTGAGATCGCGCGCTTGTCGTTGGAAAAGTTGGTCTCTGACGGGCGCATTCATCCGGGCCGAATCGAGGAAGTGGTGCGCAAGTCGGAGCAGGAACTCGAAGAGTCGATCAAAGAGGCGGGACAAAAAGCGATTTTCGACGTCGGCGTGCACGGAGTTCATCCGGAAATCATCAAACTGCTTGGACGGCTCAAGTATCGGTACAGCTACGCGCAAAATGTTTTGCTGCATTCCATCGAGGCGGCATTTATTTGCGGCGCCATGGCTGCTGAACTGGGGCTGAACGAAAAACAAGCGCGCCGCGCTGCATTGCTGCACGACATCGGTAAAGCAGTGGATCATGAGGTGGAAGGTTCCCATGCCATCATTGGCGCGGAGCTGGCGCGCAAATACGGAGAATCGCCAAAGATCGTCAACGCGATCGCCGCGCATCACGAAGACGTGAGAGCGGAAACGATTTTGGCGCCGCTTGTGGATGCCGCCGATGCGCTTTCCGGAGCACGTCCCGGGGCGCGCCGTGAGATGATGGAAAGCTATACGCGCCGTTTGGAAGAGCTCGAGCGCATCGTGAACGAATTCAAAGGCGTCGAAAAATCGTACGCGGTTCAAGCGGGACGCGAGATTCGCATTATGGTGCAACACGACCTGGTTTCCGATGACGAAGCTTCGCGCATGGCGCGTGAAATCGCGCGCAAGATCGAAAACGAAATGACCTATCCGGGTCAGATCAAGGTCACGGTGATTCGCGAGATGCGCGCGGTGGATTATGCGAAATAGAAACCCATAACGAACCGCGGAGACGCGGAGACGCGGAGTTTCAACGTTTGAAAGTGGATCTCTGTGTTCTCGGCGTCTCTGCGGTGAACCAGTTGCATGCGCATATTGATTTTAGGAGACGTGGTCGGTCGGCCCGCGCGCCGCGCGATGCGCGACCTTTTGCCTGGGCTGATCGAACGCGAGAAAGCCGACCTTGTCATTGCCAACGCGGAGAATGCCGCCGGCGGAATGGGCGTAGATTTAAAAAGCGCGAAAGAGCTTCTTTCCGCCGGCGTGCACGTGCTGACTTCCGGCAATCACATCTGGAAAAAAAAGGAAATTTACTCTTTCCTGGACGAACATGAGATTCTCATCCGCCCGGCAAACTTTCCCGCGGGCGCACCGGGCAGAGGCTGGTGTTTTTGGCGGCACAACGAATTGCGGGCGCTGATCATCAATCTTCAGGGCAGAGTTTTCATGCCTAATCATGTCGAAGATCCGTTTCGCTGTGTCGACGAACTGCTACAAAATCACGGCCGTCTCTCGCCGGTGATCATCGTCGATATGCATGGTGAAGCGACCTCGGAAAAAACCGCCATGGGCTGGTATCTCGACGGCCGCGCATCCGTGGTTTACGGAACTCACACCCACGTGCCCACCGCCGATGAGCGCATTCTTCCCAACGGAACTGCATACATCACCGATGTCGGCATGTGCGGCCCGCTTGACTCCGTCATCGGTATGGAGCGGGAAATTGTCATTCAGGGTTTTCTCACCCAACTGCCGCGCCAGTTCGAAGTGGCCAAGGATAACGTGGCGCTGCAAGGAATCATCACCGACATCGATGAGACGAACGGCCGGGCGCGGGAGATTCGCCGCTTTCGGGAATATTGGCAGGCAGCGGGCTTATGATGGATGTCGCTAGACAACTCGCAATCATCAAGCGCGGCGCTGTCGATATTCTCCCCGAAGACGAGCTGGTCGCTAAGCTCAAAAAAGGGCGACCGCTTCGCGTGAAAGCTGGATTTGACCCAACCGCGCCGGATCTACATCTCGGTCACACGGTGCTGATTCAAAAGATGAGACAGTTCCAGGAGCTCGGACACGAGGTGATTTTCCTGATCGGGGACTTTACCGGCATGATCGGGGACCCGACGGGAAAATCCGAAACCCGTAAGCAACTCACGGCCGAGGAAGTCGCCAGGAACGCCGAGACCTACAAAGCGCAAATTTTTAAAATCCTCGATCCGCAAAAAACCGCGGTCGAGTTCAACCACCAGTGGATGGAGAAAATGGACGCGGTCTCGCTCATCGGCATCGCGGCGAAATACAATGTCGCGCGCATGCTCGAGCGCGAAGACTTCAAACAGCGCTATCAGAAGCAACAGTCGATCAGCATTCACGAGTTTCTTTACCCGCTAATTCAAGGCTACGATTCGGTCGTGCTGAAAGCCGACGTGGAACTCGGTGGCACCGATCAGCGGTTCAATCTACTCGTCGGTCGGGAGCTGCAGCGGGAATTCGGCCAGGAAGCGCAGGTGGTGCTCACCATGCCATTGCTCGAAGGGCTCGATGGCGTTCAAAAAATGAGCAAATCCCTGGGCAACTACATCGGCATCACCGAAGCGCCCGAAGAAATGTTCGGCAAATTGATGTCGATCTCGGACACGCTCATGTGGCGCTATTACGAGTTACTGAGCGATAAAAGTATGGACGAAATTGAAGTGCTCAGGCGTAATGTGGAAGACGGCTCGCTTCACCCCATGGAAGCAAAAAAAGTCCTCGCGACGGAAATTGTTGGATGGTTCCACACCGCGGCGGCGGCAACTCGAGGGCGAGAATATTTTGAGGCGAGGCATCAAAAAAAGGCGACGCCTGCCGAGATTAAACAGCACTTCAGCGCGCCGGAGCCGATCTGGATCTGCCGATTGATGGTCGAGGTGCTAAGATTTGCCAAGTCCACGAGCGAAGCGCGGAGACTGATCGCGCAGGGCGCCGTCAAGGTGGACGGCAACGTGATCCACGATGTAAATTTCCACTTTCATAACCCGCCGAATCAGGTGCTAGAAGTGGGGAAAAACCGCATCGCGCAAGCGGAAAAAAATCCCTAAAATTTCCTCGATCAGCCTTGACATATACCGATTCGTTTCTTATAAAGATCTTTCGCTCATCAAGAGTGATCCCTTCTGGTCTTTGAAAACTAAATAGTAGCAACTGCCATTTATAAGCAGTGACGGTTTAGGGTTTCCGTAAAGCCTTGAGCACAGCTATCGTACTCAAAAGTAAATCCTCCACTTGGGTGGATTGAAGATTTAACTGGAGAGTTTGATCCTGGCTCAGAACGAACGCTGGCGGCGTGCCTAACACATGCAAGTCGAACGAGAAAGGGGCTTCGGCCCTGAGTAAAGTGGCGCACGGGTGAGTAACACGTAGGTAACCTGCCTCTAAGATTGGGATAACCTGTCGAAAGACGAGCTAATACCAAATAAGACCACAGTCTCCTCGGGGACAGAGGTCAAAGGTAGCCTCTATTTATAAGCTATCGCTGAGAGATGGGCCTGCGTACCATTAGCTAGTTGGTGAGGTAACGGCTCACCAAGGCAAAGATGGTTAGCTGGTCTGAGAGGATGATCAGCCACACTGGAACTGAGACACGGTCCAGACTCCTACGGGAGGCAGCAGTGGGGAATATTGCGCAATGGGCGAAAGCCTGACGCAGCAACGCCGCGTGAGTGATGAAGGCCTTCGGGTCGTAAAGCTCTGTCGGAGGGA
>JBIOXP010000356.1:0-25930 GCA_044869705.1 Binatia bacterium
GGGCCGGAAAGTGGCGCAGATGGGGGTGAGGTGGTCGCAGCAGGAACTCCCGAACAGGTTGCCGCGGTGGCTGGATCGTTTACCGGGCACTACCTACGACAGATTCTCGGACCTTCTCTCGATAGCAAAGCAAAAACAATAGCTTAGCTTTCAAGCAACACCGTTGACTCGGGAGCATAATTTGGTTAACTTGATTTCAGACCAAATCAGTCTGTAATCGCCGACCAGAATGATTAAGACACCAATTTATCTGGACAATCACGCCACGACGCCGCTGGACGCGAGGGTACTCGCCGCGATGCTGCCTTTTTTTACAGAGAAGTTCGGCAACGCTTCGAGCAAGAATCACGCGTTCGGATGGGAAGCCGAAGCAGCGGTGGACAGCGCACGTGAGCAAGTGGCGAGGTCGATTGGCGCCTCATCGCCGCGCGAGATTATATTTACCAGCGGCGCCACTGAATCGGATAATTTAGCGATCAAGGGCGTGGCCCAGGCGTACCGTGACCGGGGAAACCATATCGTTACCTGCGCAACTGAACACAAAGCCGTATTGGACCCTTGCAAGGTGCTGGAGAAGCAGGGCTTTAACGTAACGTATCTGCGCGTGGAAACCAACGGCTTGCTCGACCTGCAACGGCTTGAGGATTCACTGACGGATAAGACGATTCTTGTTTCGATTATGGCGGGAAACAACGAGATTGGCACGATCCAGCCGCTCGAAGAAATCGGTAAGTTAGCCAAGAAAAAGGGTATTCTATTTCATAGCGATGCGACTCAAGCGGTGGGCAAAATTCCCATTGACGCGAATCAAATGGGTATCGACCTGCTGTCACTCACGGCGCACAAAATCTATGGACCAAAAGGGGTGGGTGCGCTGTACGTCCGGGCCGCGAATTCGCGGGTCAAACTCACGCCGATGCTCGATGGCGGTGGCCATGAGCGTGGGATGCGCTCTGGAACGTTGAATGTCCCGGGTATTGTCGGATTGGGGGTGGCCTGCGAACTCGGGCGAAAGGAAATGCGTAGTGAGGCCGAACGTCTGATAGGGTTACGCGAACGCCTTCGGAGAGGCCTTTTCGAGCAACTCGAAGACGTTTACCTCAACGGCGATCCGGTGCGGCGCTTGCCGGGAAATTTGAATGTGAGTTTCGCTTATATTGACGGCGAATCGCTGATGATGGGGCTCAAGGAAATCGCCGTGTCGACCGGTTCGGCATGCACATCGGCGAGCCTCGAGCCGTCACACGTCCTCAAGGCCTTAGGCATCGAGGACTCGTTGGCGCATGCTTCGATTCGTTTTGGCATCGGCCGGTTCAACACGGCTGAGGAGATCGAATACACGATTGGGCGTGTTGCTGAAGAAGTTTCTCGCCTCAGGAGAATTTCTCCGCTGCACAAAGCCAGGCAGGAGAGACGCAAGGCTGGAGTTTCCTAGGAGGAAAACGCGCGATGGCGATGGGAGTAATTCTTACGGAACGTGCGGTGGCGCGGATCAAAGAACTGATTGCCGCTGAACAGCGGGATGGTCAGGGTTTGAGAGTAAAAGTCGTCGGCGGCGGCTGCTCCGGGTTGCAGTACAAAGTCGATTTCGATGCACCCAAGCCGACGGATAGAGTTTTTGAACGGGATGGAGCCAAGGTGCTGGTCGACATGAAAAGTTTGCTTTATCTGACCGGCACGGAGCTCGATTACAAAGACGAACTGATGCAATCGGGGTTCGTTTTTCAAAACCCGAACGTCAAGCAGTCCTGCGGCTGTGGCGCATCATTCACGGTGTAGGTGAAGGAAATGAAAACTGAGACCGAGACGATTCAGGACTTGGCCCGACGCGAGTACAAGTACGGCTTTATCACGGATATCGAGCAAGACACGGTACCGCCGGGCCTGAATGAAGATATCGTGCGCCTGATTTCCAGCAAAAAAAATGAGCCCGAGTTTATGCTTCAATGGCGTCTCAAGGCGTACCGGCATTGGGCGAAGCTGGAAAAATCGCAGGCCGAGCCGAAGTGGGCGATGGTGCATTATCCGCCGATCGACTACCAGTCGATTCGTTACTATTCGGCGCCCAAACTGAAAGGCGATGGGCCCAAGAGTCTCGAGGAAGTCGATCCCGAGCTGATCAAAACCTACGAGAAGCTCGGGATTCCTCTGCGCGAACAGGAGCTGCTCGCCGGCGTAGCGGTGGACGCTGTGTTCGACAGCGTGTCCGTGGCGACGACGTTTAAAAGCAAGCTCGCGGACTTGGGAATTATCTTCTGTGCTTTTTCCGAAGCCGTACAAAATCATCCGGAGCTGGTGGAGAAGTATTTGGGGTCGGTTGTGCCCTACACGGACAATTTCTTCGCAGCGCTCAATTCGGCGGTCTTTAGCGACGGCTCGTTTTGCTACATCCCCAAGGGCGTGCGCTGTCCCATGGAGCTATCGACCTATTTCCGCATCAACGCGGCCGAAACCGGCCAGTTCGAGCGCACACTGATCGTTGCCGATGAGGGTGCGACCGTCAGCTACCTTGAAGGTTGCACTGCGCCGATGCGTGATAAGAACCAGTTGCATGCCGCAGTGGTGGAGCTCATCGCGCAACGGGACGCGCAAATCAAGTATTCGACCGTGCAAAATTGGTATCCGGGGGATGCTGAGGGCAAGGGTGGTATCTATAATTTCGTCACCAAGCGCGGCAAATGCCTGGGCGATCGATCGAAGATCTCTTGGACGCAAGTGGAAACCGGCTCAGCGATTACCTGGAAATACCCGAGTTGTATTCTCCAAGGCGATGACTCCAGCGGCGAGTTTTACTCGGTGGCGTTGACCAATAATTATCAACAAGCCGATACGGGCACTAAGATGATCCATATCGGGAAGAACACCAGGAGCACGATCGTGTCGAAAGGCATTTCCGCGGGCCATGGTCAGAATACCTATCGTGGACTGGTCAAGATCATGAAACCGGCAAAGGGAGCAAGAAATTATTCGCAATGTGACTCGCTCCTTCTGGGCGATCAATGCGGCGCGCACACGTTTCCATATCTCGAGGTGCTCAACAATAGCTCTCAGGTGGAGCATGAGGCATCCACCTCCAAAATTGGCGAGGATCAGCTGTTCTATTGTCGGCAACGAGGGATTTCTACGGAAGACGCGGTCAATATGATTGTCAACGGCTTCTGTAAGCAAGTGTTCAAAGAGTTGCCGATGGAATTTGCCGTTGAAGCGCAAAAGCTTCTCGGCGTGAGCTTGGAGGGAAGCGTCGGATAACTCAACGCTTTCGTATGAAGGATTATGGCTCAGGAAGTCTATCTAGATAACAATGCGACGACTCGGGTGTTGCCTGAAGTCGCCGAGGCGATGCTGCCGTTCCTGACTGAGCAGTATGGCAACCCTTCCAGTATTCACCGCTTCGGGAGCGCGGTGGGGGAACGACTCGCCGGGGCTCGAGAGCAGGTTGCCAATCTGCTTGGCGCGGCTGATCCGGTCGAGATTATCTTTACCAGCTGTGGCACGGAGGGTGACAACGCAGCGATCAGGAGCATGCTCGAAGCGCGCCCTAACAAACGGCATATCGTGACCACCCAGGTGGAACATCCTGCCGTACTGAGTTTGTGCCAGCATTTGGAAAAAAGAGGTTACCGGGTGACTTGGCTGAAGGTCGACGAAAACGGCGGGCTCGACCTCGAAGAGCTTCGCTCGGCCCTGACCGACGACACCGCGCTGGTCTCGGTGATGTGGGCAAACAACGAGACCGGGGTCATTTTTCCGGTCGAGCAGATTGGCGCGATTGTGAAAGCGAAGGGCATTCCTTTTCACGTCGACGCGGTTCAGGCCGCCGGCAAGCTGCATTTGAATGTGAAGGATCTTCCCATCGATCTCATGACGATTTCCGGGCACAAGTTTTATGCGCCAAAGGGGGTCGGCGCACTTTACGTGAAGCGCGGCTTGACCTTCCCTCCGTTCATGATTGGCGGCCATCAAGAGCGCAATCGTCGCGGCGGAACTGAAAACGTCGCGGGCATTATCGGCATGGGTGCGGCGGCAGAAATTGCCGTCAGTCGGATCGATTCCGATGCGACTCGGATCACGAAGCTGCGAGATCAACTCGAAGCCTTATTGCTCAGCTCGTGTCCCGCAAGCAGGGTCAACGGTGGAGCGCAAAAGCGTCTTCCCAATACCAGCAATATCAGTTTTCGCTATCTGGAAGGCGAATCTATCCTAGTGCTTCTCGATCAGCAGGGAATCTGTGCGTCGACGGGTTCGGCGTGCACCGCCGGGTCATCCGAGCCATCCCATGTTCTACGCGCCATGAAAGTTCCGCCGGATTGGCTTCAAGGAGCCGTGCGTTTTAGCTTGGGCCGGTTCAATACCGAAGAGGAAATCGACTATGTCAACCAAAAGATGCCGCCGATCGTCCAACGGCTCGAGGGGCTTTCCTCTTTGGGCAGGCTTTCGGGTCAACGAGCCGAGCAGCCTTCGGCTGGCGCTACCATGCGCGCCAGGGGGTAAGCGATGGGACTGATGCAGATTCCTCGACGGGTCGATTATGGCTTGCGCGCCGTGATTTATCTTTCAGATCAGGACCCGGAGAAATGTTGTTCCATAGCTGAGATTGCGCGGCAGCAAAGCGTGCCGCGAAAGTTTTTGGAAAAAATTATTCAGGACTTGATTCGCGGCGGGTTGATCAAATCGAAGAGGGGTTCGTGTGGCGGCTATATGTTGGCTCGACCCGCAGAGGCTATTTCGTTCTACGACGTGATTTCAGCGATCGACGGCCCGATCTCCGTCAATGCGTGTCTGGACGAGGCGCTGGGGTGCGATCAGCTACCCCGGTGCACGATGCTCGGCGTGTGGAGCGAAGTGCAACGTGGGATTACGGACGTTCTTAGCCGGACGACGATCGCCGCATTGCGGCGTCCGGCGTGTCAGGGTCTGCCATTAACTTCTTCTCTTTCGAGTGCGGCGTAATTGAATGGGTCGTGCTGGTTGTCTCATTCGGGATTACGCCGTACTCCAATGGGAGGTGGTGTTATGAGTTACGATACCGGGCTTAGCATGGAAGAGCGCGTGACGTCGCTGTTTCAGCCGGACACGCTTTTGCCGGACCAGTATCTGGATACATTCAGGCGCAAATTATATTTGGAGCCGGAAAAAAAGCTCATGCTGGCGATTCTGGAGGACGCTATTGCGTGTTTTCAAAAGTACGCCTTCGCAACTGACAGCAAAGGTAAAGCGCTGTTCAGTGAGGCCGAGGAATGGATTCAACAAGGCACGGCCGGAGGAATTTTTGCGTTTGACAGCGTTTGCGAGGTACTCGGGTTAAATCCCGATTACCTGAGACAGGGGCTCGCGACGTGGAAAAAGAGCGCCTTCGCTGCGCGCAGTCCAGCCAAAGTTTACCGTCTGTCCCGGAACCCGAGAAAACAAAAGCGGCCGGCGAGAGTATCACGCGTCGCGCAGCGGCGTTTACGCCGCGCCGCGGGCCGATAGCGATTGAGCCGGATCGGGTTGAAAACGGCGATGGAGCGAAATCCATCGCCGTTTTTTTCTGTGCTTGAAATAGTTGGCAAACGAATTCATAGATAACGCATGCGAATAAAAAAGGGCAGGTCGCGTTTTGGAGAATGGTTTTACAATTTTAGGTATCGGTGCGGTGAATTTGCGCTCCGCGGGTTCATGGGAAGTCTGCCTTATTTGCCATCGCCGCTGGTCTTGCGATTTACGAAGCTCTTGGCATGGCTGACGTACGGCCTTCTGTGGAGATACCGCAAGAGAATGACCGAAAACGTCGCGTCCGTTCTAGGTGCGGAACTCGGTTGTGAGCAGCAAAAGCGCTTGGTTTGGCGCGCTTGGTTAAATTTTGCGCGCGGTGTCCTCGAGACCATGACGGTGATGCATTTCTCGACAGATCAAATTATCGACAAAATTGTATTGGAAGGAGAGGAGCATCTCAAAAGCGCGCTAAATATGCACAAGGGTGTGCTCGCGTTAAGCGCACATCTGGGAAGCTTCACCCTGATCGGCGCGCGACTCGCAGCCGCCGGCTACCCATTCAGCGTCGTCGTCAAACAGCCCGCGGATAAACGTTTTGCTCAACTGATCGATGATTATCGCGCTCAGCTCGGCATCCATACCATTTCAGCGAAGCCACGCCGCGAAGCTGCACGGGAAATTTTGAAGGCGCTGCGCAACAATCGCATCGTTCTCCTGATCGCGGACGAGTTCAAATCTGGCGATGTGATGGTGGATTTTTTCCAGATGAAGGCGCCTGCTCCCCGTGGTCCGGCGACCTTAGCGCTCCGGACCGGCGCGGTAACCTTACCGATGTTTGCTGTCAGGGGCTGCGATGATTCCGTTGTGCTGACTGTTGGCCCGGCGATTCCCGCGGACGAACGCGGCGCTATCGAAGAGAGCGTCGTGGCGACGACGGCGCTCTACACCCGCCACATCGAAGCGGCGATCCGGAAATATCCTGACCAGTGGAATTGGCTTGGTTTGCCACGCCGCGACGGAAAAATGTCACGCGCTGAAATGGCTCGACTGGCAAAACAAACGCGCAGAGCCGTTGCGCATCGAGTCTAGGGAAAATTCAGGGACAGCTACTGAATCGCTCAGAGCTTTGAATCGAAACCAGGGTTCAAGATGGCTTTGTTTTCGGTCGCTTCAAGATAACGCATAAAACGGTATTTATTTTCAATCTCGTCCAGTTTCAGGGATGGCAGACCTTTGGGTTGGCCGGGCTCTACTTTGGCAGCAATCAAGGTCAATTCACCTCGTTGCCACGCATTGGTGAATTCTTTCGTAAATGCTTCAGGCTTACTTACCCAGAGGGCGTGCTTGTACCCGGCTCCCAAAGCGAGCGCGACCGCGTCGCTGTTGCGCGAGGCCGTCGCGGTTCCTCCTGATGCCTCGTAAATTTCATTATCGAAAAGCAGGTGAATCAGATTTCCCGGGTTCTGCAGCGCTATCGTCGGCAGTCCGCAGAGATTCATGAGAAATGCGCCGTCGCCATCGATCGCGATTACCTTGCGGTGCGGTAAAGCGATGGCCAGGCCGGCGGCAATGGATGAGACCAGTCCAAGAGTGCGGGTTTTCAAATTGCCTTCGCCCGGACGGAGCGCCCACCACTCTCGAGCAGCCCAGCCCGTGCAGACGGCCAGAGCGTCCTCCGCATGGGACGCGATCGCGTTTAGATAATCATAGCGCTGCATCAATTCACTCCGAGTACGGTTTTCGTCAAAAGGACGGCTACCGGTGTCTTGGCATCTTCTGCCAGGATTTGTGCGCCGCACAAAATCTCATTGACTTCATGCGACCGGCGCAACACGTAGCTGCGAACTCCCATCGCTTCGAGTACCGGTTCGGTAACCGAACCAAGGGTGGTAAAACCACGATCGCCAATGTCGCCGGCATAGTAGATCAACATTAGAATGGGAATTTGAAACTGCAGCGACGTCGTCGTAAGAGCGTTGCAGCTGTTCAAGAAGCCGGCGTTTTGCATGATAATGGCGGTCTTTTTGCCGGCAAGATAGGCACCCGCGCAGATACCGATTCCTTCTTCTTCACGACAGAGTGGAACGTGTTTTAAATGCGGATCTTTTTCCACCGCCCGGATCACTTCGAGCATTTTTTCATCCGGCAGGGTAGCGACGAAGTTGATGCCGGCTTTCTTGAGACCCTCGACAATCGAGTTGGCTGCGCCCTTGGGATCGATAGTTTCCATGATTACTTGCCTCGACGAGTACTTGGCGTGTCTGCTTTCAGCAACGGCAGTGAATCAGGGTTTGGGGTTTCCTTTGGTTTCGCGCCGCGGCTTTGTGCCAGTGCGCGAATCGGGCTTTTGCTCGCCCGAGCGATTTGCCGGATTGGAAAAGCGATAGACGATTTCCCCCGGCCGCACGAGATTAAGTTCTTCACGCGCGAGTTTTTCCAGATAGGCATTGTCGTTACGAATACGGTAGACGCGTTGACGCAAAGCTTCATTTTCCTTGTGCAACTGAAAATTCTGCTCATCCAGCCGATTCTTCTCGCCACGCAGGCGCCACAGGTGTAGAACGCCCCGTTCGCCGACGACGGTAATCAACGCGAGAAGAATGATCAGCGCGCCAAAAAGATAAATCAACCAGCGCTCAGGTAGTGAAAAGCGAAACGGCATCATCCAATCTCATAGAAATATACCATATTTTATGCTTTTGTCTTACATGGCTCACTTTCTTGGAGGACAACGATGAAAATTCAACGGGTGCGTGCGCGTGAAGTGCTTGATTCGCGAGGATTGCCCACCGTCGAAGTGGAAGTCACTCTGCAAAACGGTGTCACCGGACGCGCGACCGTTCCCTCGGGTGCGTCGACCGGTGTTCATGAGGCGCTGGAGCTTAGAGACGGGGGAAAGCGCTACCTCGGCAAGGGCGTGAGCCTCGCCGTGGCGCACGTAAAGGAGAAAATCGCGCCGCGGGTGCGCGGGAAAGATGCGCGTGATCAGTCCGGTATCGATCAAACCATGTTGGCGTTGGACGGTTCACCTAACAAGGGCAAATTGGGAGCCAACGCAATTCTTGGAGTTTCGCTGGCGGTCGCGCACGCTCAAGCCAAAGCGGATCGTCTTTCTCTGTATCGTTATCTCGGCGGTGCCGCCGCGAAAACCTTGCCCGTTCCTATGCTGAACGTGTTAAATGGGGGCGTTCATGCGGACAACAATGTCGACGTGCAAGAATTTATGATCGTTCCCTACGGGATGAAGAATTTTGCCGAAGCGCTTCGGTCGGCTGCCGAGATTTTTCAGAGGTTAAAAAAAGTTTTACATGACCGTGCACTGTCGACCAGCGTTGGCGATGAAGGCGGTTTTGCGCCGAACGTGAAAAGTAACGCCGAAGCGATTGAGCTTTTACTCGAGGCGATTCACCAAGCAGGTTACAAAGCAGGTTCGCAGGTTGCTCTCGCGCTGGATGTCGCCTCAAGCGCGTTTTTCGAAAATGGAAATTATATCTTTAAAAAATCGGATGGGCGCGCGCGGAACCGCGAGGAGTTGGTCAACATTTACGAGGACTGGGTACGGCAGTATCCGATTATTTCCATCGAAGATGGCTTTGCCGAGGATGATTGGGAGGGTTGGCGCATGATGAGCCAAACCCTGGGAAAAAAAATTCAGCTCGTGGGTGATGACTTGTTTGTGACGAATAAGGTGCGTTTGCAAAAGGGAATCGAGTCCGATGTCGCGAATTCGATTCTGGTCAAAGTCAATCAGATCGGCTCCCTCACGGAGACGCTTGAAACGATGAAGCTGGCGAAAAATGCCGGCTATACCACTGTGATGTCGCACCGCTCCGGGGAAACAGAAGACGTGACCATTGCGGATCTGGCGGTCGCCACCAACGCTGGGCAAATCAAAACCGGGGCGCCTTGCCGCGGCGAGCGGACGGCTAAATACAATCAGTTGCTCCGGATTGAAGAAGAGTTGGGGCGGCGTGCGGTTTACGCCGGTAAGGGAGCGTTTCGTGCGAAGAGCGGACGCTGAACGATCGCTCAGGGTTTTGCCGCCGGCGCCAAGACCAACGAAGCGAGAAAGTGTTGAAGAGAAAAAGGCGCGTGCGAAGAAGATTGCAGCGCGCCTCGCGGCGACCTATCCAGAAGTCGAGTGCCCGCTGATCCATTCCAACCATTTTGAGCTTTTAGTCGCAGTTATTCTTTCGGCGCAGTGTACCGACGCTGCGGTCAACAAGGTCACGCCGAAGCTTTTTCGTCGTTATTCGACGCCCGGCGCGTTGGCCGCCGCGCCGCCGGCAGAAATCGAATCGTTGATCCGCACGTTGGGATTGTTTCGCGCGAAGGCTAAATCACTCCAACAATGCGCCCAGCAGCTGGTCCAGAGATATAACGGCAAGGTGCCTTCAACCATGGCGGAACTTACAGATCTGGCTGGTGTCGGGCGCAAGACCGCCAATGTGATTCGGGGTCATGCTTTTAACCTCCCGGGCATAGTTGTGGATACGCACTGCCGAAGGGTTTCGCGCCGACTCGGCCTGACTCGGGAACAAGATCCGAGCAAGATCGAAAGCGATCTCGCTCATCTACTTCCTCCCCAGGAATGGACCGGCTTTTCGCATCGCCTCATCATTCATGGGCGCCAAGTTTGTTACGCGCGTAAGCCGGCATGCAGACGATGCCCGGTAGCGACGCTTTGTCCGTCCAAGCATCTCGGCGATTCCTAGCTGCGGCGACCGGTTCAACTGGTTGACGCGGCAAAAATCCTCGCGCTGCACCAAACCCAGCGTAGCGGACTGCTCGTTTAATTTCGCGCGATTTCTCCTGGACGGTGTGCAAGCGCATCGGCGGGGCGTAGCTAAAAATGTCCATCTATGGCCAAGTAAGCGCTTGAGAGTAGTGAGACTCGGCAGTTAAGCTGTTTTTCTTTAGCATTTTCGGTAGCAGTAACTGGCACACAATTGGCTTCCCAACGTCCATATAGTTCCAATCCTTAGCAAGCGTTTTCACCAGTTCTAAACTCAGTATGAACAACCGACGAATACCGACGGGAATTCCGGAGCTCGATCGATTGATCGAGGGCGGATTAAGAATGGGCAAGAGTTACCTGGTGATCGGCGAACCAGGGACAGGCAAGACAGTTTTCGCACTGCAGTTTCTCGTAAACGGATTGATGAACAAGGAAAAAGGCCTGTATGTCGCTATCGACGAGAAGCCCGCAGATGTCATGGAGCAGGCGAAATCACTGGGATGGGATCTCGCGCCGTTTATCGATGCGAAGGACTTTTTGATTCTCGACGCTTCCGCCTACTTTGGCGGCCGTGCAGCAGAGGGGCAAGCCCGCTCCATCGATGTCCAACGGGTAGTTACGGATCTAAACAATTACATCAGTCGTTTGGGCGCGTCTCGAGTTGTCATCGATCCCGTGGGACCATTGCTGTTTAGCCGTGACTCTATGTCCCGCGTCCTCGACCAAACGCGTGTGCTGTTTTACGCCCTACAGGCGAATGCGGGCACGACGAATTTGTTAACCACTTACGCAGTTGAGAGACAGATCCGCGGCATCGAAGAGTATCTGGTATCCGGCACATTCCTTCTCGAGATGGAACTCATTGAGCGCCGTTTTGTGCGTACTCTGACGGTCGAAAAAATGCGCAGCACTGCTCTCGCCCCGGGGCAGTACGTGTTCGATATTACCGCCAATCGTGGAATTGTGTTGCGGGATCAATCTGCGGGCGCGTCGTCGGAACCTCGCTCGCCCGCCGGTTGAGCCTCGAACAAAATCGTCTTACTTGCGCTGGTGTTCGAGATTGACTGCAGTGCCGTAGGCTAGTACTTCGGTGACTCCGGGAGCAATTTCGTTGGCATCATAACGCACACCAATAATTCCGTTCGCGCCGAGCTCGGCGGCATGCTCGACCATAAGAAGGTGCGCGTCGGCGCGGGCCTTTTCACAGAGCGCAGTGTAAAGCGAAATGTTGCCGCCGAAGAGTGTTTGTAAGGTGGCGCCGATATTGCCGACGATGCTACGGGAGCGTACCACGACGCCGCGCACCACACCGAGGCTGCGCAGAACCCGGTAACCGGGTAAGTCCAACGCCGTGGTTACCATTTTTACATCGATCATGTCGCTCCTCCGCAGTTACGATTCATAAACTTGTGCCCTTGGCCACATATACGGCACTACCAGCCCTTTTTAATAAACCGAGCAATTGCGCGCCGGTCCTTTTTTGACGGACGGCTCGAGGCGAATTCCCGCGGGCGTTCGAGCTTGAGTTGCGCGGCGGCGGCGCGTTGGCGCGCGCTGTCCTCGGTTTCGTCGTAGAGCCGCTGCGCCTCGGGCGCGGGCCCGCGCAGGCGCGCAGTGTCTTTGACGATGACTGTCCATTCGAACGGGCCGCGCCGAATGCACAAACGATCGCCCACACGTACGAGGCGGCTCGGTTTGGCGCGCTCGCCGTTGATTTCAACTTTGCCACCGCCTGCCGCCTCGGCTGCGAGTGCTCGGGTTTTGAAAAAGCGCGCCGCCCAGAGCCACTTGTCGAGACGGACTTGCATGTACAATGCTTCGTCAGGGTTGGTCGAGTTTGTCACTGTGGCCAAGCGAAATTCGGGAGGGTGCTGTTCTGGAGCAGCTTGTAATCGGTCAAATCGACCTGCAGCGGCGTCACCGAGATGTAGCCTTCGTTCACGACTTTGCAGTCGGTTCCTTCTTCGTCGGCGAAACCGAGATCGTCGCCGCCGATCCAGTAGTACTTGCCGCCGCGCGGGTCGACGCGCTCGACGATGGTTTCGCTGTAGTGGCGCTTGCCCATGCGTGTGGCGCGCCAGCCCTTGAGATCTTTTTTCTCACCCGGCGGCACGTTGACGTTGAGCAGGGTCTTCGGTGGAATCCCGCGCTCGGTGATGCGCTGGACCAACGCGCCGGTGAATTCCGCCGCGGCGCGGAAATCGAAATCCTTGAACGTCACCAGCGACACCGCGATGGCGGGAATGCCGAGCAATGCGCCTTCGATAGCCGCGGACACCGTACCGGAATAGATGATGTCGTCGCCCAGATTCGGTCCTTTGTTGATGCCGGAGACCACCAAATGGGGCCGTGCCGGAAGGAGACCGGTGAGCGAGAGCTTCACGCAGTCCACCGGCGTCCCGTCCACTGCGAGTCGGCGCGGAGCAAGCTCCTGAACGCGCAGCGGCCGGTGTAAAGTCAGAGCGTGGCTCATCGAGCTCTGGGCTCGGTCGGGCGCGACGGTATAAATTTCCGCGAGCCGCCCGAGCTCCATTTCCAGAGAGGTGAGGCCTTCGGAGTGAATGCCGTCGTCGTTGGAAAGCAAAATAACCACGCGAGCCATTTTCGCAAACCGTTGATAAACGAACAAGGGCGCGCCTGCGCGCCTTGTTTCCGCCGCCGCGGCTGCGATATAAATTCAGCCGCATCGAGGAGAGATTTTTATGGCTACCGCAGAGATCGTGGCGATCGGATCGGAGCTCCTGCTCGGTCAGATCGTCGATACCAACTCCGCCTGGATGGCGCAGCGACTCACTGCGCTCGGAGTGAATCTCTACTTCAAATCAGTCGTCGGCGACAATCCCGGCCGGATGAAGGAAGTCATCGGTCGCGCCCTCGAGCGCGCCGACATCGTCATCACCAGCGGCGGCATCGGCCCGACCCAGGATGATTTGACCCGCGAGATCGTCGCCGAAGTGACCGGACGCAAACTGGTCCAGGACGCCGGTATGTTGGCTCAAGTGGAGGAGCATTTTCGCCGGCGCGGACGGACTATGACCCCAAACAACATCCGCCAATCGTATATGCCGGAGGGCGCGATCCCGATCAAAAATCCCAACGGCACCGCTCCATCCTTCATCGTCGAAGATTCGCGCGCGGTGATTTATTCACTGCCCGGCGTGCCGGTGGAAATGAAATGGCTTTTCGAGAACGAAGTGGAGCCCTACCTGCGAAAGAAATTCAATCTCGCTGAGGTGATTCATTACCGTGTTCTGAAAGTGATCGGCATCGGCGAGAGCGCAGTGGACGATAAAATCGGCCATTTGATCGCCAATTCCAGCAATCCAACCGTGGGTGTGCTGGCGCTGCCCGGGCAAGTCGATGTTCGGATTGCCGCGAAGGCTCCGAATCGAGACGATGCCAAAAAAATGATCGCGCCTGTGGAAGAAGAGGTGCGCAGATTATTAGGCGACGCCATCTTTGCCGCGGATGACGAGACGATGGAGCATGTCGTCGGCGCACTACTGCGGGCGCAGAAAAAAACCGTAGCCGTATACGAGGATGTCACCTGCGGGCAGCTCGCGGAGAGACTACAGTCTGCGAGCGCCGAAGGATTCGCCGCGGGGTTCATTTGTAACAGCGATGCGGCGATGAACGCCTTCCTGACGAACTGCCAGAATCGAAAGAAGCTTGCGACCGTTCCCGCTGATCCGACGACCATGACCGATGAGCTCGCCTCGTCCGTGCGCGAACAATCGGGCTGCGACTTTGGCCTCGCGCTGCATGCCGTTACAGATCCGGACACCAAGATTCAAAATCTCGCGCGCGGTCAAATGTACATATCGCTGAGCGATGGTAAGAGGATTCTCCGGCGGGAAAGCACGAGCGCCGGTCGGGGTGCCTATGACCGCTCGCGTATGACGCTCAATGCTCTCGATCTCTTGCGCGCGGCGCTGCTTGGCAGGAGTGAGTAGGAGGCGACTTAGCCTGTTTTCAGCTGGATTTGACGGTTAAAATTCGCTACCGGCCTAGAGGCATGACTTTCGGCGCGAGCGCTTCCAGTTCGATTAGCGGTCGTTCCAAACTTCTAATCGACTCGGCCCAGAATTCTGATTTCTGAAGATCGACGCCAATTGTCTTCTTGACGACGTTCTCGGCTGTGTCGCTACCCGCAAACCGAAGAAAATCCTCATACTTGGGCAGAAACGTTTCCCCTTCTCGGGCAAACAGACTGTAAAGCCCGCGGCTCAGGAGATACCCGAACGTATATGGAAAATTGTAAAAGGTCAGGCCGGTAATGTAGAAGTGAAGCTTCGAAGCCCAAAAATACGAATCTTCTCCGCGCGTTTCCAGGATTTCGCCGAGGACGTGTCGCTGAGTTTCAGTCATCAGCTCTTTGAGCCGAGAAACGCTCAAAGGTCCGCCAGCTCTTTCCTCGTAAAAATCCTTCTCGAACTGGTAGCGCACGGGGATATCGAGCAGGTAGATCGCGCCGTGGCCGACTTCGATATCAAGCAACAAAGCTTTTTGCTGATCGCCGACCGCTGGATCTTGGAGCAAACCGTTCATTAAAACCTGCTCGCCGAAGGTCGACGCGGTCTCGGCCAGAGTCATCGGGTAGCCGCGCGCGTGGGGCCGCACGTCGCGCATCAGAAAACCGTGATAGGCGTGGCCGGACTCGTGCGCCAAGGTGAGCACGTCGCCGAGAGATTCGTTGTAGGTCATGAAAATACGCGATTCCTTGCTGAGCATGGACGTCGTGCAGAATCCGCCCGGCCTTTTCCCCGGGCGCGGCTCCCAATCGACCCAGTTTTGCTCGATAACGCATTTACGAAAGAAATCACCGAGCGCGGGATAGGCGCGTAAAAACGACTCGCCGACCGTGGCAACGGCTTTATCCCACGACCGAGGTGATTCTTGTGGAACCTCGAGCGGCGCGCCTAGATCGTACCAGGCGAGCCTGGAGAGCCCCATGAGCTGGGCTCTCGAGCGCAGAATGCGTCGGGGAATTTCTATATTTGCCAAGAGCGCGTCGAACATCGCGTCCAACGTCTTGCGCGTGATTGCTGCTTGGAACAGAGCGATCTCGAGAAAGTGGTTGATCCGGCGGTGGCGATTCAGCGTCAGGCGCGTTCCGGCGATCGCATTGAGCGCGCTTGCCGCAGTGTCTTCGATCGATTGCCAGGCCAGGTTGCCGCCCTCAAAAGCGGCTCTGCGCACACGCCGGTCGGGATCGTCCAGGAGTGAGCGCCGCTGCGACATGGGCAGTCTCTTTCGGCTGCCGTCAGGAAAAATCATGTCGAATTCGAGCTTCGACGAGATTGTGTTGTAGAGCTGGCCCCAGGCCTGAATGCCGTCGATGCCGAGCTCGGTGGCGAGCACTTCCTGCTCGCTCGACATGGAACGACCCGCCTCTTCGCGCAGGCGGTTCAAATAATTGTCGGCGCCGGCGAGCGCTGGGCGCGCCGATAATTCGGCGAACGCCGCATCGGAAACGTTTTTGAACGCGCGCAGGAGTTCGATCCGAACTTTCGCAAGCTCGGCGCGGATCCGCGTTATCTCGGCCTCTTCGCGCAGGTAAGCTTCGTTGCGGCCGTCCGAGGAAGCGAGACAACTCACGTAAGAACCGAGGTGCGACATGCGCCGCGATAGATCTTCGCTGCGGAGCAAAATGTCTTCCCATGCCGCGGCCGATATTTCATTCAGCTGCGGCAGCCCCACGGCAGTCTGAATTAGCGCTGAGATGTCGGCGCGAAGCGCCTGCTTGAACCGGCGCATTTCCGGTCCGTCGAAAACGGGAAAGTAGCTAGTGAGGTCCCAGGTCATAGCGATTAACGTAGAGGCGGGTTTCACCCCGCCCTACACGCGGCTTGCGTGACCGCTAAATCTCAACGGTTGTTCCCACTCTCTGTTCAAGCGCCTTGCAGTATACAAGATTCGCTGCGGCGACGTCCTGGATCGCAATGCCGACCGACTTATACAGCGTGATTTCATCGCTGTTCTTTCGCGTTGCTTTGGTTCCGGCCAAAACTTCGCCGATCTCAGCATGAATCGCGTTTTCGGCGATGCTCTTTTCTTTGAGCGCGAGCAGGATGTCGCCGCATTCGGCCATGATCGCCTCGCGCGAGTCGACGACGACGGTCGCGCGCGCGAGCGTCGCGCCGTCGATTTCCCTAAGGTCCGGCCGGTGCGAGCCGACCGCGTTGATGTGAACGCCGGGTTTGAGCCATTCGAATTTCAGAATCGGTTCCTGCGCCGTGGTCACTGTGACGAGAAGATCCGCATCCCGGACGACGCTTTCTGCGTTGTGAGCGACTTCGATAGAGCAATTCAGTTGTGGCGCCAATTCCTTCTTGATCGCGGCGGCGCTCCTCCCCGATGGACTGTAAAGTCGAATGCACTCGAACTTACGCACGCGCCACAACGCTTGGATGTGCGCGCGCGCCTGCACGCCCGCACCCAGGATTCCAAGGACCGGAGTTCGCGGATTGGCTAGCGCTTCAGTTGCCATCGCCGATGCGCAGGCGGTGCGAATCGCAGTGATGTAGCTGCCGTCCATGGTGGCGGTGATCTTTCCGGTCTCTGCGCTGAAGAGAAAAATCGTCGCGAGAATCGCCGGAAGATCCTTTTTGGGATTTTCCTGAAAGTAAGTGACGATTTTCATGCCCAGCGCTTTATCATCAGTGAGAAATCCCGGCATGCTCGTGATGCGTCCCTGAAGCTGCGGCAGCGGCACCACGAGACGCACCGGCATGACCGCTTTCCTTGTCGAGTATTGAACGTGCGCTCTTTTCAAAACACCGATCAGCTCGTCGATCTCGATCAGGCTTTGAACTTGTTGCTCCGAAAGCACCAGCATGATTCATTCAATAGCACAGAACCCAAGGATAGACACCCGAGGAGGGATAACTGATGGCGACGCAGAAGCACATCATCAACCTGGTCGACGTTCCGCTGGACAAAATCAACGCGCCGGAGGGTTCGCCATTCGGCGGTGCGCGCCGGCGAGCAGGCGCGCACATCGGGGCGCAAAAGCTCGGCTACAGTTTTTTCTACGTGCCGCCGGGCAAGGCGGCTTTTCCTTTTCACACCCACAGCCGAAATGAGGAGATGATTTACATCATTCAAGGAGAGGGCGTGCTGCGCTTTGGACAAGAGGAAACGCTCGTCGGACCCGGAACAATCGCTGCGTGCCCGGTCGGTGCCGAATTTCCGCATCAGCTCGTCAACACGGGCGCGCACGAGCTTCGCTACCTCGTGGTGAGCACGATGGAGTTTCCCGATATTTGCGAGTATCCCGACTCCAACAAAATCGGTGCCTATGCGACAGGTGCGCTAGGAGCGCAGGCGGGGCTGCGCGCGCTTTACGTAAAAAACCAGAATGTCGACTACTACGCAGGCGAGGATGGGAAGGAGATCGCGCGCATCATGAAAACGAAAACGCGCCCGTGAGTGCGGCGCGCGTGGTGATTCGCTACTGAGATTCTTTGTCGGCTTGCTCAAGCGCGGCTTTGGCTTTTTCCTCGCTTTGCTTAAGCGAATCGCTGGCCGCATTCAACGTATTGAACGGCTGGATGACGACTTCCTTCACCGCTTCCCGGCCTTGGTTCACCGTGTCGGTTTTTGAGTCGCAGCCACAGCATGCGACGGCGGCAAACGCTACGAAAAGCAAAGCAATGCGATTCATGGCTCGATTGTATCTTTACCGACGATTTTTTCCAACTCGCTTCTCGCGATCTCGCCGGCGCGAATGATTTTGATTTTATTGCCGCTGATCGCCGCAACGGTGGAGCCGGTTTTCGATACGAGCGTGCCGCCGTCGACAAAAACCGCGATCTCGGCGGCAAAGTAATTTTTGGCCTCTTCGACGGTATGCGCCGGTGGCTTGCCTGATGGATTGGCACTGGTTGCAGTCAAAGGGCGGCCGAGGCATTGGACGAGTTCGGTGGCGATCGGTTGACTGGAAATCCGCATCCCGACGCCGCCGGACGAGTTGAGTAACGGGGCTGGAATATCCCTGCGCGCGGGCAGCACCAGAGTCAGCGGACCAGGCCAAAATTCCGTAATCAGCCGTTCCGCGAGCCGTGGAATTTCGGTAACTAGAACATCGAGCATCGCGCGGTCGGCGACCAGCACCGGAATCGGATTGGTCGGGTCGCGACCTTTGAGGCGATAAATTTTCTCCACCGCCGCCGCGTTGAGCGCGTCGGCTCCCAACCCGTAGAGCGTTTCGGTGGGAAACGCGATGGCGTCGCCGTGTTTCAAGGCGGCGAGGGCGACGGAAATCTGTTCAGCTCTTGCTACGCTCGGCCTGGAGTTTTCGATCGCGTTCTTCGACACCGGCGGCCATCTCCTTTTTCGCCTGCACGAGTTTGGCGGCGACTTCGGCATACTGACGGCCGACGATTTGCGCGGCGAAGATGCCAGCGTTGGCCGCGCCGGCTTTGCCGATCGCCATAGTCGCCACCGGAATCCCGGCGGGCATCTGCGCCGTCGCAAGGAGCGCGTCGAGGCCCTTCAAGCTGGAGGAATCAATGGGAATTCCGATAACGGGCAGCGTCGTATTTGCTGCGATAGCACCCGCCAAATGCGCCGCCGCGCCTGCGCCGCAGATAATAACTTGCAAGCCGCGTTGCTCGGCAGTTGCCGCATACTCGGCCGCCTTGTCCGGGGTGCGATGTGCCGACATGATCCGTGTTTCGTAAGCAATGCCAAAACCCTCGAGTCGCTTCTCAGCTTCGCGCATAACTTCGAGATCCGAGTCGCTGCCCATGAGGATGCCTACTTGGGGAGTTTTTTCTGCCACGGGTATTTTCCTCCGAACCTGAGTCTAAGTCTGGAGTCTAGCTTTTGAATCTGCAAGCGCCAGACGCTGGACGGTAAACGTTAGATTTTTCTTAAGGCTGTTTGAGCGATGTCCTTTCGATAATGCATGCCTTCCCAGGAAATCTGCTCCACCGCCCAATACGCTTCCTTCGCGGCTGCGGCAATGGTTTTGCCTCGAGCCGTTACACCGAGAACACGTCCGCCCGCGGTCAGCCAACGGTTATCGTTTTTCACCGTACCGGCATGAAAAACAAAACCCTGTCGCCAGTGGGTTAAGTTCTCTACTCCGGAAATCTCTTTGTTTTTGTCATAGGTGCCTGGATATCCGTTGGCGGTCAGAACCACGCAAACCGCCGCGTTGTCGTGCCACTCTGGTCTGACTTCGTCCAAACAACCATCTACAGCGGCTTGTAGCAACGGAATTAGATCGCTTTTCAGGCGCATCATAATCGGCTGGCATTCCGGATCGCCGAAGCGCGCGTTGAACTCCAACACTTTTGGACCGTCGTTAGTAATCATAAGACCGACGTAAATTACGCCGCGGTAACGAATCTGTCTGCGTTTGAGCGCGGCGAGTAGCGGTGTGACGATCTCGCGGAGAATTCGTTCGTGCATCTCCGGCGTGACCACCGGTGCGGGCGAGTAGGCGCCCATGCCTCCGGTATTCGGGCCGACATCATTATCGAAGATGCGCTTGTGATCCTGCGATGAGGCCAACGGCAAAACGTGCTCACCGTCTGTCAAGACCATGAAAGAGGCTTCTTCACCCTCGAGGAATTCCTCGATAACGAGTTTGTCTCCCGCCGAACCGAATACCTTTCGGACAAGTATATCATCGATGGCCGTTTGGGCTTCGGCTCGATCATGGCAAATAATCACGCCTTTGCCTCCGGCCAGGCCGTCGGCTTTGATCACATAGGGCGCTTTTTGTTGCGCCACGTATTCCTTTGCCGCCGTGGCATCGGTGAAAGTCCCGGAAGCCGCAGTGGGAATGCCTTTCTGTTGAAGAATTTCCTTTGCGAAAGCCTTGCTCCCTTCAAGCTGTGCGGCGGCTCTAGTCGGACCGAAGAGTTTCAGGCCGCGCGCTTCGAAAAAATCGGCGATGCCAAGAGTCAGCGGCAGCTCGGGTCCGACGACGGTGAGATCGATGTGTTCTTTTGCTACGAAATCAGCGAGTTTTTCGATTTGGTCGACGGCGATGGGAACGATCTCAGCGAGTTCACCAATGGCCGCGCTGCCGGGCGCGCAATAAATTGCCGTCACGAGCTTGCTCTGGCGAATTTTCCAGACCAGCGCGTGCTCGCGACCGCCGCCGCCGATAATTAAAACTTTCATAACCGTGGAAGATCGATTGATGATGGAGAATCGCGATCTTCGGATCCTGCATCTTCGATCTTCAATCACTAGTGGCGGAAATGCCGCATTCCGGTGAAAACCATCGCGATGCCGTGCTCGTTAGCGGCGCTGATCACCTCATCGTCTTTGATCGATCCACCTGGTTGGATCACCGATTTGGCGCCGGCGTTGGCGGCCTCGTCCAAGCCGTCCCGGAATGGGTAAAAAGCATCGGAAGCCACGGCCGAGCCGCGCAAATCCAAGCCGTGTGTGGCGGCGCGCATAACGGCAATTTTGGTCGAATCGATGCGGCTCATTTGGCCCGCGCCGACGCCGAGAACTTGGTCAGGCGATGCGAAAACAATTGTATTCGATTTGACGTGTCGGCAAACCCGCCACGCAAAATCCAGGGCTTGGTATTCTTCTTCGCTGGGTTTTCTCTGCGTGACGACTTTGCATGAGCGCACGTCGATTTTGCCGGTGTCCCAATCCTGGAGTAAAAGGCCGCCGCGCACGCGGCGCAGATCGTAGCCGCCGACTTGAGGCTGGCTCATATCGAGCTCGAGCAGACGGATATTCAGCAGCCGCTTCGCCGAGGACAGCACCGCTTTCGCTTCCGCCGTAAAGCTCGGCGCGATAACGATCTCCAGAAAAATATCTTTCAGCTCCCGCGCCGTTTCGTCATCAACCGGACGATTGAAGGCGATCACGCCGCCAAAGATCGAAACCGGATCGCAGGCTTTCGCCTTCCGAAAGGAGTCGGCTAACGATTGCTTCGACAATGCCACGCCGCAGGGATTATTGTGTTTGATAGCCACCGTGGCGGTGTCAGAAAACTCCAAAACTGTGCTGAGTGCGGCGTCAGCGTCGAGGATATTGTTGAAAGAGAGCTCTTTGCCCTGAATCTGATGCACGCGCGCGATGCTCGGGCCGCTCTCGCCCTGTGTTTCGTAAAAAGCCGCGCTTTGGTGCGGGTTTTCGCCATAGCGCAAGTCTTGAATTTTCCCGACCTGAACGGTGAAGCTTTCGCCCCAGCGCTGGGGTTTTCTCTCGTCGTCGAGTGACGAAAAATAGTTCGAAATCGCGCCGTCGTAACGGGCGGTGTGCTGGAAGGCTTTACGGAATAGTCGAAACCGGGTGTTCGCAGAAAGCGAGCGATCGTTTTCCCGTAGTTCGGTAAGAATGGAATCGTAGTCCGCCGGATCGACCACGACGCCGACATACTGGTGATTCTTCGCCGCGGCGCGGACCATGCTTGGCCCGCCAATATCGATATTCTCGACAATCTCTTCAAACGGAGCGCCGCGCGCGACCGTTGCCTCAAAGGGATAAAGGTTGACGATCACCAGATCGATCGGCACGATCCCATGCTCCTTCATCTTTGCCACATGCGCCGAATTCTCGCGCAGCGCCAAAATACCGCCATGAACTTTTGGATGAAGGGTTTTTACGCGGCCATCCATCATTTCCGGAAAGCCGGTGAGCTCGGAAATGTCTTTGACGGCAATTTTGTTATCGCGTAACAGGGCCGCGGTACCGCCGGTGGACACCAAATCGATCTTCAATTCTGCGAGCGCACGACAAAACTCGACGATGCCCTTCTTATCAGAAACGCTGATCAGGGCCCTTTCGATCCTGCCCACAACGGGGATCCTCCTAGCAGTTATAGTGAATGCGGGGAACTCGCGTGCCGATGGAAGTGAGAATCTCGTACGAGATCGTATTAGACCAGGCAGCTATTTCATCAGCGGTGATTTCCGCGCCGCCTTGACGACCGAGAAGCACAACCTCATCTCCCTGTCGTACATTTCGTATATCGGTAACATCAACCATAGTCAAATCCATACAGACTCTGCCGGCGATTGGAGCGCGTTCACCGCGCACGAGAGCTTCGCCTCGATTCGACAATAAGCGCGGATAACCATCCGCATACCCGAGAGGCAAGGTCGCGATCAGACTTTCGCGCTCGGTGATAAAGGTCTGCCCATAGCTGATGCTCGCTCCCGACGGAACCTTCTTGAGCTGCAGAATTTTAGTCTGCCACGATAGCACGGGTTTTAAAGTGATTTGCTCTCTCATTTCAGCCGAAGGGTAAACACCGTAAAGAATCAGCCCGGGGCGTACCATATCGAAGTATGCTTCGGGCAGCGTAATTGTGGCTGCGCTGTTCGCTAAGTGGACCAAGGCTGGCAAAACGCTTGCGGAACGAAGTTGCTCGACGACTTGCTTGAAGATCTGTAACTGCTTTCGGGTGTAATCTCCTTGGACGCTTTCGGCATGCGAAAAATGTGAAAATACACCTTCGATCTGAAGTGACTTACTCCGCTTGATATCACCGATCCATTGATCCGCCTCCGCGGCCAAAAATCCGAGCCTCCCCATGCCCGTATCGACTTTTAAATGGACCCGGAGCTGTACCTGGCGATCGGACGATTGCTGATCAAGTCCCCTCAAACTGACGACATCGTGAATCACCGGGGTGAGCTTGTATTCGAGAAAAGTGTCGAGCTGATCCGGGAAGACGCCTGCCAGAACCAGCACCGGCACCTCAATCCCCGCTTGTCGAAGTTGAACCGCCTCTTCTAAAGTCGCAACGCCGAACGCATTTGCGCCGACCGAAGCGAGGCTCTGAGAGATCTCTACAGCACCATGACCGTAGCCATTGGCTTTCACCATGCAGAGAATTTTTACTTGAGACCCGATTTTCTCCCGAATCTGGCGCAGGTTCCAGCGCAACGCTTCATGGTCAATCCCACAAACGGTAGGACGCCCACGCGGAAAAGCAAGTTTCATCAAGAAAGGATTTTACGAGACTTTCGCTCCGGCAGCCACCGATTTTTCCGGTGTCAGGATAATGACGCGGCCATCATCCGACGCCGCGAGGAGCATCCCTTCACTATCGAGTCCGCGAAGCTTTGCGGTCTCGAGATTCGCGACCACAACGATCTGCTTCCCCACGAGCTCTTCCGGCGCGTACTGCCCGCGAATTCCCGCGCAGATCTGCCGCTGCTCGTCGCCGAGATCAACCTGCAGCACCATCAGCCGGTCGGCATTCGGGTGCGGCTCTGCGGACTTAATCGTGGCAACTCTGAGTTCGACTTTGCGGAAGTCTTCGATCGAAATCATCGAGCTTTCAGAAGTATGAGCAATTACAGAAAACTATCAGAACCGGCGAAGCAAAAAAAGCGCAAGACCGTCTTTGACTTTCTCGGAGGCTTTGTATTATCAGTAATCATTACTATTAAGGAGGAGACGTTATGGCAAAAGCTTTGGCGGGCACAAAGAGTCATGAAAACCTGAAGAACGCCTTCGCCGGCGAGTCTCAGGCGAATCGACGCTACCTGTATTTTGCAAGGGTTGCCGATATCGAGGGCTATCCGGATGTCGGCGGTCTTTTTCGCGACACGTCGGAAGCCGAAACGGGTCACGCCTTCGGGCATCTCGATTTTTTGAAGGAGGTTGGCGATCCCTGCACCGGAGTCGCGATCGGCACGACGGCGAAAAATCTCAAATCAGCGGTGGAAGGCGAGACCTACGAGTACACTGAAATGTATCCCGGGTTCGCTAAAACAGCGCGCGAGGAGGGATTGCCGGAACTCGCCGAGTGGTTTGAAACTCTCGCCAAGGCGGAGAAATCACATGCCGGCAGGTTCAGCAAAGGCCTCGATACACTGGGCAGTTGAGGAGAGCGAATTTGAGCGGCGGGACGGAGGGGTGCGCCTGCCGTCCCGCTCTCGACAGCTGGTTGAAAAACCGTTTACGGATTGAAACACTGAATAGCCGGGGTAATGAAAAAGCTTGTTCTTGACGATATTTTGGGCTTTGGCGCTTACGAGAAGGTGCGCCAGGAGTTTCGCAAGGACATTATCGAAAAGAAAAAAAGGCGGCGGCTCGCTGTCGGCGATAAAGTCTCGTTGGTTTTTGAAAATCGGGACACGGTAATTTTTCAGATTCAGGAAATGTTGCGCGCGGAAAGGATTACCGATCTCGACAAGATCCGCGAGGAAATCGCTGTTTATAACGAACTCATACCAAACGCTGGCGAACTCAGTGCGACGCTGTTTTTGGAAATCGAAGATCAAGGTCATTTGCGTGCTGAACTGCTCAAATTCCTCGGCATCGACGAATGTGTGTCCTTGAGCATCGCCGGCCGATTGCTTCCCGCAAGGTTCGAATCGGGCCGCAGCAAAGAAGACAAGATCAGCGCGGTGCAGTATGTGCGTTTTGTCTTCGATGAAGAGGCACGCCTGGCGTTTGTGGCTGGCGAACCTGCCGAGTTGATTATCGATCATCCGAATTACCAAGCGCGCGTGTTTCTTCCTTCTGAAGCGCAGCAATCGTTGGCCGAAGATCTAGCTTGTTAAGATGGCAAAAACCAGAAACCAGGCGCGAACCACCAAGCAGCTCGGAATGATCTGGCAAACGATCAAGGATGACAAGTCTCATCCGACCGCGGATCAAATCTATGACCGCGTGCGAAAAAAATTGCCGAGCATCAGCCTCGGCACGGTTTACCGAAACTTGCAAAAGTTAGTTGCCGATCGGAAGCTGCAGGTGTTGATGCGCGGCCGCTCGCAGCATTTCGATCCGCTGGTGGAGAAGCATCAGCACTTTATTTGTGAAAGTTGCGATCGGGTCTATGATGTTGTGCTTCAGAATCAAAAAGACATCGAGCCGGTGAAGCTGCCCCACGAAGGATTTCGCGTGACCTCACACCAACTCGCGTTTTACGGGATCTGCAAACATTGTTCGAAGTAGTGGTCGCGTTCGGTTCGGCGGCCAGTTGTATTCCCGGATAGCGGGAGCTACAGTCGGTGGCCTAACCTCCGTGCGGTCATGGCCGATGTCTACCTTCCTGTTGAGTCGCAGCGGCGGCTGATCAAAACCGCCCGGCAAACCCTCCAAGCACTTATTCGCGGGGAGCAATATGGCGAGCCCAGCGAGAGCGACCCTCACCTCGATTATGTTAATTATGGCGCCTTCGTGACGCTGTTCAATGAGCATCTCCTGCGTGGTTGCGTCGGAACATGTGTGCCGTCGAGCGGGCTTTCCAGGGTTGTGATCGAAATGACCGAAGCTGCCGCGAGACACGACCGTCGCGTCGAACCTGTATCCGCCGATGAGCTCGATAATATTCAGATTCATATTTCCGTCATTTCACCGCTTCACCCGTCCGGCCATCCGCTCGATCTTGAGATCGGGAAGCACGGCCTTCACATTGCGCACCTTCGCAAACGGGGAGTGCTCCTACCTCAAGTTGCGGTCGAGCACGGTTGGGACGCATCGGCGTTTTTGGAACATACCTGTCTCAAAGCAAGTTTGCCGGGTAACGCTTGGCGCTGGCCGGGAACCCAGATATCGTTGTTTACGTCGTTGGAAATCGAGGAGGAAAGATGAAACGGCGCGGGTTTCTCGGGCTAGTTGGGAGCGCTTGGTTGCTGGGGTGGCGCGGCGTGGCCGAAGCGATGTGCAATCCTTCCTTGGTTGAGCTGTTTCACCATGGGCGACAGCTGGCGCAGGCCCGAGGTAATGGTGCAAAGGCGCCCTCGCTGGGCTCTTATTTTGTCAACTGGTTTG
>JBIOXP010000357.1:0-8813 GCA_044869705.1 Binatia bacterium
TATGAAAACGGTCAAATCTATTTGGTTCATCCGGAGAACTGGAAAAAAGGACGCAAATACAATTCAGAGCGCCGCTGGATCAATACGGTTTACCACGAAATGGGTCATTATGTATTCTGGGCCGACGCCGAAAACAAAGCTGACATGTTTGCGGCACGCATGGTTCGCGGCGTGAACCATCATCGATAAACATCGCCGGCCAATTTCTCACGGTTCCCACAATCAGCTCTGTCATGGAATATAAAGACACGCTCAATCTACCTAAAACCGCGTTTCCGATGCGCGCCAATCTGCCTCAGAACGAGCCTAAGCAGGTGGAGAAATGGCAGCGCGAGAAAACCTATTTTCAACTTCTCGAGGCGCACGCGCAGCAGCCGCAGTTCATTTTGCATGACGGACCGCCGTACGCGAACGGCAACATTCATATCGGTCATGCGCTCAACAAAATCCTGAAGGACGTGATCGTCAAATACAAAGCCATGACGGGAAGCGCCGCGCCCTACGTTCCCGGTTGGGATTGCCACGGTTTGCCGATCGAATTGCAGGTCGAGAAAAATGTTGGCAGAGCAAAAAAGTCGACGATGACCAAGCCCGAGATTCGCCGCCTGTGCAAGGAATACGCGGAAAAATACGTTTCCATCCAGCGCGACGAATTCAAACGGCTCGGTGTTCTGGGTGATTGGGAGCATCCATACTTGACCTTGAATCCAGCTTACGAGGCTCAGGAGATTCGCGAGCTCGGGAAGATTGTCGCATCCGGCGCGCTATACCGGCAAAAAAAGCCGGTCTACTGGTGCGCGTCATGTGTTACGGCATTGGCGGAAGCCGAAGTCGAATACGAGGATCACACCTCGCCGTCGATCTACGTTAAATTTGCAGTGACGGACTCGAAGGGGCGTTTTTCGATCAATCCAACAATTGGAACTTTCTTTGTCATCTGGACGACCACGCCCTGGACCTTGCCGGCGAACCAAGCCATCGCCGTGCATCCGAAATTCATGTACCAGCTGGTTAAAACTCCCCAAGGCGAGCTCATTCTCAATCAGGAGCTCGTTCCAGCGTTAATGAAAGCACTCGGCCTGGAACCCACGGGGTATGAAATCGCGCCTGGCGCGTGGCCAGGTTACGAGCTGGAAGGCATTGTCTGCCGGCATCCGTGGCTTGATCGAGATTCAAAGATCATCCTCGGTGAGTTCGTCACTCAAGATCAAGGTACCGGAGCGGTGCACATCGCTCCAGGCCACGGTCAGGAAGACTATGAAGTGGGCGTGCGCTACGGATTGCCGGTCATCGCCCCGGTGGATGCGGAAGGGAAATTTACCGCGGAAACCGGCGATCTTCAGGGCGAATCGGTTTTCAAGGCCGATGGACGAATCATCCAGAAACTCGCTGATCGCGGCGCCTTGCTCAAACAGGAAAAGTTGTCGCACAGCTACCCGCACTGCTGGCGCTGCAAGAATCCCATCATCTTTCGCGCAACCGAGCAGTGGTTCATCTCGATGGAGAAAAAGGGGTTACGCCAACAAGCACTGGACGCCATCGATCAGGTGCGCTGGATTCCGCCCTGGGGCAAGGACCGGATTCGTGGCATGCTCGAAAGCCGTCCGGACTGGTGCATCTCGCGTCAACGCTCCTGGGGCGTGCCGATTCCCGCGGTTTACTGCCGCAAATGCAATCATGCAATCCTGACACAGGAACTGTGCGAGCATGCGGCGGCGATCTTCGAAAAAGAAGGCTCGGACTCCTGGTACATTCGGCCATTGGAAGAGCTGATCCCGACGAGCCTCACCTGTCCCGATTGCGGCGGGCGGGATTTCCTGCGCGAGGACGATATTCTCGACGTATGGTTCGACTCCGGCGTGAGCTGGGCGTCCGTGGTGGAAACCGATCCGCGTCTAGGCGGCCGCGCCGATCTTTACCTCGAAGGCAGCGACCAGCATCGCGGCTGGTTTCATACCGCTTTGCTTACTTCCTTGGCGAACCGAGGTCGGGCTCCCTACAGAAGCGTGCTGACGCATGGTTTCACGCTCGACGGCAAAGGTCGCAAGATGTCTAAGTCTTTCGGTAATGTGGTCGCGCCGCAAGAAATCATGAAGAAATCGGGCGCAGAAATTTTAAGGCTCTGGGTCGCTGCCGAAGATTTCCGCGAAGACGTGCGTATCTCCGATGAGATTTTGAACCGTATGATCGAAGCCTACCGGCGGCTGAGAAATACCGCGCGATTTCTCATCAGCAATCTCTACGATTTCGACCCGGCGCGGGACGCTGTCCAGACTGCCGAACTCGACGAAATGGATCGCTGGATTCTTCAGCGGACGCAATCCGTCCTGAGCCGATGCCGAGACGCTTATGAGAATTACGAATTCCACGTTGTCTATCACACGCTCAACAATTTCTGCAGCGTCGATTTGAGCGCGCAATATCTGGACATCGTTAAAGACCGTCTTTATTGCGAAGGCACGAAGTCCGTAACCCGACGTGCAGCGCAGACAACCCTCCATTCCATTCTCGAGGTTCTCGTGCATCTGATGGCGCCAATCCTGTCGTTTACCGCAGAAGAGATTTGGCAATATATGCCGGACAAAGACCAGCGACCTGGAAGTGTGTTTCTCTCGGCGATTCCGCAGCCGGATCAGAGGTTCGTTGACCCCCAGCTTGCGGAAAAGTGGGATCGGATCTTCAAAGAGCGAAGTGAGGTCTTAAAAGCTTTGGAACAGGCGCGCGCTGCGGGAATCATCGGTCATTCGCTCGATGCGAAAGTCGTACTACACACTCAAAACGGCTTATCGCACGAGTCGCCTTTATTGGATTTGTTGGGTTCCGACCCGCAGAAATTGGAAGATTTGCTCATTGTCTCTCAGGCAGAAGCCGTTCCAGGCTTAAATTCATTTCTTGATCAGGTAATTTCCGCCCGGGAAAGCGGCAATCGAGGAATGCACTCCGTTGTCGATTTGCCAGATGGGCGGCGGGTTATTTCTTTTGACGCGGAGCTACTAGACAGTTTTATTTCCGTTTTTAGAGCCGACGGCGGGAAATGCGAGCGCTGTTGGAAGTACGATACGGAAGTGGGCAAGGATCCAGCGCACCCGACCGTTTGCGCGCGTTGTGCAAAAGTTCTCAACGCCGGAGCGCCGGGTTGAGCGCGAAGTGGAAGCTCATCACGGGTTGGCTGATTTCGATTATCGTTCTCGATCAGCTCACCAAGATAATTGTCGATCGGACGATGGCCCTTCATGGCTCGATCCCGATCATCGATGGCTTTTTCAATCTCACCTACGTCCGCAACACCGGCGCCGCATTCGGCATGTTCTCGCGCAGTCATCAAGCTTTTCGTTTGCCGTTTTTGCTTCTGGTTTCGCTGGTCGCGATTGGTTTTATTCTGACGATGCTACGGCGCTTACGCGACCAGGAAACCGGCATGATTACCGCCCTGGCGTTCATCCTGGGCGGCGCCCTTGGAAATCTCATCGATCGCCTGCTTCATGGCGAGGTCATCGATTTCTTGGATGTTTATTGGTCGCACTATCACTGGCCCGCCTTCAATCTCGCCGACAGCTTTATTACCATCGGCGTGACGATCACAGTTTATTTTCTGCTCAGGGCAAAAGGCGACGATCCTTTCGCGGCTCGCTAGTTCCGCTGATTCAATACAACGATCGTTGACCCCCAACCGCCGGCCTCGAGCGGAGCTTCTTTGAACGAGCGGACCGCGGGGTGCTTGCGCAATAGAGAACGGACGATATTCCGCTGAATGCCTTTGCCCTTGCCGTGGATCAATCGGACCTCGGTAAAGCCGGATTGGACGGATTGTTGGAGATACTCTTCGACCACGCTCGGAATATCACTGGGCTGAAACGGATGAAGATCAATGGTATCGGTTAGCTCGATAGCGACAGGTTCGCCGAAGGGAGAAACCGCTTCCGTGTGAGACGACCCCGGTTCCGTGTTTTGGTTACGTTTGCGCATCTAAAAAGAGGGCAAGAAAATTCTTGCCCTCTCCTGCTGACTCGCTGAATTCTGGCGGAGCGCTTAATCCCATCTTTTGTCGCCTTTGAGGCGGCCGCCGGCTTTCGTCAAGGCAGCTTGCACGATGGAAACATCTACCAACTTTTCATAGCTCGGTTTGTCTTCGGCCTTGATCGTGCCCAATTCGACTTGCTTGTTGATGGTCCACTCCACCATGTCCTTGGGTAGACCGTCATTCACCGGCCAGGCTCCGGCATTGGCCAAAATATCAAAAGTTTGCGCCACCGCATCGCTATCCTGCTGCGTGTATTTCGTGGCGATCTCAACGACCTTGGCTTTGTTGTTATAGATGTAGCGGTTCGCCTTGATTAGCGCCGCCATCAGGTCGATATAGAGCTGGCGGTTGCTGGCGATCTCTTTTTCCGGCGCGATGTAAGCGGCATAGAGCCATTTGGGCAACGGCTCCCAGAGATTGACCAAGATATTCAGATCCGGTTTCTTCTTTTTCGCCGCGATCGCCTGGTCCACGTGCAGAATTGCCGTGTCGATCTGGTTCGCTAACAATCCCGGGACGCGTCCCTTCGTGCTTACCGGCACGTATTGCACGTCTTTGGGCGTTAGGCCGCAGGTTGCGAGAACGGCTCGGCTCATGACTTCATTGAATGCGCCGACTTCTTGTATGCCGACTTTGCGACCCTTCAAATCCTTGCAGGTTTTGATGTCGCCCTGTACCAACATCGATTGCGAAAGCTTGTGTGAGTAGCTCCCGAGAACTTTGGTGCCGGCGCCTTTTGCCGCTGCGATGATCGCCGGATCGGAGCTCGTGCCCGTGATGTCCAGACCGCCCGCCACACTGCCGCGCAGCGTCTGCGTGCCGCCCTCGAATGTAACAAACTCAGCATCGATATTGTTTTCCGCGAAAAATCCCAGCTCCTTGGCGATATACGGCGGAATATGAACGACGTTCGGCGGCGTTACCGGCACGCCAAAGACGACTTTGTGCTTGGTTTGCGCCTGCAAACCCGTGCTCCACAGCCAGAGCAAACCGAGCATCACAAGCAGAGTGCTTTTTTTCATCGAAGCCTCCCCTATTCCCGTTCGTCAAAATTTCTCCACGGCGCGATACGCCTTTCGAACCATTTCGCCAGCGACATGAGCCCAACTCCTAATACCATAACCACCACAATCGGGACAAAGAGCTTATCGGTTTCGAAGGCGTTGGCGTAACGGACGATCATGTAGCCCAAGCCTGTGATCGAGGTATAAAACTCCGCCACGATCATTCCCACCAGCCCGCGGCCGATGGCCAACCGAATACCGACAACAATAAATGGCAACGCTGATGGAATGATGAGATGTCGCCAGAGCTGCGCTTCGCTCGAACAGAACGAACGCGCGACTTCCTGAAGATTCCGATCGACGTCTTTGACGCCTTGATAGGTGTTGATCAGAATCGGAAACACCATGAAGAGAAAGACAATAATGACTTTCGCCGGAACTTTAAACCCGAACCATAGAACGATCAGCGGCACCATTGCGACCATGGGCATCGAATAAAGCGCGTTGATGTAAATATCCGTCGCCCACTCCACCAACGAGTAGCGCCCCATAACGACCCCGAAGAACACACCGATGATGATCGAGAGTATCGATGCATAGAGCAAAACCAGCAGGCTGTCTCTCATATAGCTCTGCAGCTCGCCTGAAAGCACCAGATCGATGAAAGCCCGAAAAATGGCGAGCGGATAAGTGAACAGGATCGGATTCACGCGCCGGCCGTAGTATTCCCATAGGCCCAGCACAATGACTAGAGAAATTAAGCGCACTTTACTGCGCCGCGACATGCGTCCTCTCGGCCAAACAAACCGTTTCTTGCTCCGATTTGAGCATCTCCCAGATCGCGTTTCTAAGCTCAATGTATTTCGGATGAGCTCGCACAGTTAGAATCTTTCGCGGTCGCGGAATCTCGACGGGAAAAATCTGTCGAACTCGACCGGGCCGGCGCGACATCACCACGATCCGGTCTCCCAGCACAATTGCTTCATCGATGCTGTGAGTGACAAAAATCATTGTCTTGCGTTCCGTTTCCAGGATGCGCAGCAGCTCTTCCTGCATCAACTCTCTGGTTTGGGCATCGAGGGCGCCGAACGGTTCGTCCATGAGCAGCACAGCGGGGTTGATCGCCATCGCCCGAGCCAGACCGGCGCGCTGCTGCATGCCGCCGGAAAGTTGGTGCGGATATGATCTTTCAAACCCTTGGAGTCCAATTAGCGTGACGTAATGATCCACTGCTAGCGCGATCTCGTCGCGCGTTTTGCCCCTGAGCTCCAAGCCATAGGCGATGTTTTCGTCCAGCCGTTTCCACGGAAAGAGCCCGAAGTGCTGGAATACCACAGCGACGTCGGGTCGCGGCCGGCTTACCGGGTCATCATCGATGAGGACATCGCCGCGGTCGCGGCCGATCAGGCAATCGATGATTCTCAGCAAGGTCGTCTTGCCGCAGCCGCTCGGGCCCAAAACACACACGCTTTCATTGGCCGCGATGTCGAGGTTGATATCCTGCAATGCCACCACCGCCCCGCTGCTGTAGGTTTTAGTGAGATTTCGGATAACGATTTTGCTCATGGAGGAATTACACGGAAGCCTCTTCGAGCAGTTTTTTGACCCGTTGGAGAAAGCGCGCGCCGATCGCGCCGTCAATGATGCGGTGATCGGCGGATAATGTCGCGGTCATCATCGATTTGATCGCCAGCATGTCTCGATCGGCCATGACTCGCTGCGCCACCCGCCCGGTAGCCAAGATCGCGCATTGTGGCGGGTTTATGATCGCGACGAAACTGTCGACGCCAAGCATCCCGAGATTGGAGACGGTAAAGGTTCCGCCCTCGTAATCCAGAGGGAAAAGTTTTTTCTTCTGGGCGCGATCGATGAGATCGCGAGTTCGGGCGGCTAATTCGGGCAAGGTTAACTGGTCGGCGTCACGAATGACCGGCACCACCAATCCTTCTTCGAGGGCGACGGCCATACCGACGTCGATATTTTTGTTGAGTCTTATTTCCTGCCCGGCATAGCTGGAATTGACCGAGGGAAACTGCCTCAGGGCACGCGCACATGCCAGCAAAATAAAATCATTGATTGACGGAATCACTTCAGCTCCGCGCTGGCGCCATTCCCTTCGCAGTTTACCAATCGCGGTCATGTCGATTTCCATGCTGATATAAAAGTGTGGCGCGCTGAGCTTGCTTTGCACCATGCGCTGTCCGACTATTCGGCGCATCGTACTCAGGGACAGAGGCTCGACGCGAGCGGAAATATTACTCGGCTGCCCGGCTTCAGTGGCGGCTGCATCAACCACGTCGCGCACCAAAATGCTGCCTTCGGGGCCGCTGCCTTTCAGTGCATTGAGGTTGACTCCCTTTTCCCGCGCGATTCTCTTGGCTGCGGGCGAGGCAAGAATGCGACCCATGATCCCTGCGCTTGACGATTCTGTTGTAGTCGCTGGACCTTGCCCTGTGAGACTACCCTCACCCCTTTCCTCTCCCAAGGGAAGCAGGGGTCTGCGCTTCATTGCGGTTTCGTCAGCGCGGTTTTCAGTCTTGCTTCCCTCACCACGTGGGAGAGGGTTAGACGCCGCCTTGGACTCGATCCGAGAGTAAGGCCTTGGGGGTGCTGTCTCGCTCGTTGATTCACCCGGTGCAAGGATCAATGCAATGCGATTTCCCACCGGCACTTCATCGCCGGGTTGCGCCATCACTTGAGTCAAAATACCCGATGCCGGCGCTTCGATCTCAACCGTTGCTTTGTCGGTCTCGATTTCCATGAGCGGCTCGCCTTTGGAAACCGACGCACCTTCCTTCTTCAGCCATTTTAGCAGCGTGCCGGTTTGTTGCGCCACGCCGAGGGCAGGCATGATCACGTTGGTGGGCATGGTTCTGATGATCTCACGGGATAGGTGCGCCTCTGGAGCGACCGACCGATCGCCCCTACGGTGCTTTTACTCGATCCAGCGCCCCGGGGTTATTCAGGTTCGATTGCGTTTCGCGTGTCGTCGCGAGCTCGCCGCCGGTGGTAAAATAATGCGTGCCGGCCACGAGCAACTTTTCCGAGGGAAATCGCGTGATGATTTCACACCCGTCTTTGGTCACAACAACTTCTTCCTCGAGGCGCGCGGCCGACCAACCATCGGAGGCCGGCCAATAGGTCTCGAGTGCGAAGACCATTCCTTCTTCGATCACCTCTGGATGATCGAGCGACACCAGGCGGCTGAAGATCGGCTTTTCCCAAATGGACAACCCGACGCCATGGCCGTATTGCAATGCGAAAGCGGCTTCCTCGTTTGCGAAGCCGAACTCCTCTGCTCGCGGCCAAAGCTTGACGACGTCAGCCGTCGTAATGCCCGGTTTCACGATGCTGATCGCCGCGTCCATATAATCACGGCACCGTTTGTAGGCGTCGACCATCGCGGCCGAGGCGCTCCCAACGGCAAATGTCCGGTAATAACACGTTCGGTAACCATTGTAGCTATGCAGAATATCGAAAAAGGCCGGATCGCCCGGGCGGAGCACGCGATCGGTATACACGTGTGGATGAGGGCTGCAGCGCTCACCTGAAATGGCGTTCACTCCCTCGACGTGCTCCGAACCGAGGTCATACAGAACCTTGCTGACAACCCCGACGCATTCGTTCTCCTTTACTCCCGGTTTCATAAACCGGTAGAGCTCGTCATAGGCGGAGTCGACCATCATGCAGGCGGTGTTCAAGAGCGTGATTTCGTCCTGGGTTTTCACCTTTCTCACTTCGTGCATAAGCTGCTGCCCATCGACGACCTTGATCCCTTCGGCATGGAG
>JBIOXP010000358.1:0-9135 GCA_044869705.1 Binatia bacterium
ACCGCCCTTCTTTGAATGAGTGAATCTTTTTGCCGTCGCGATAATAGGTCGCCACCTTTCCGGGAACGACCTCGCCATAGCGCATCATGTCGCCTTTATCTTCTACGACTTCCAGATGGCCGCGCCCGGGGTGCTCGACCTTATCGATGAAGCGCAAAGGCCAATAATGCGTATCGCCGTCGATATACATCTACATTCTCCACAAGAGTTTCTGGGTTTCAACTTTCCAGTTCCCAGTCGAGGTCGAAGCCTCAAACGAGAAATCAGGAACTAGAAGCTATTGTTTGACTCCGTATTTCGCCATCATCTCATCGATGAAGCCGCTCTGGTCGATTTTTTTGAGGATTCTGTCATCGATCAAAGTTTCCGGCTTGACGTTCTCGACCTTCGGATTGCTGCGCTTCATCAGCCGAACGACATTGGTCACCCCCGCGGGATTCGCGTAAGGCTTACGATCAAGGCCGGTGACCATGTCTTTGTAACCTTCCTCGGCGTCCTTCTCCGAGATGCGCAGATACTTCTGCAAAATCTTCAGCGTGTTGGGTTTCTCCCGCGGCGAAAGGCAAGAGGCTTCTCCCTCGATCACCGCGCGCATGACGTTTTCGACGATCTGCGGGTTTTTCTGAATGTACGGTTCGCGGGCGACAATCGACGAGCTCAAGATCGGCAGCTTGGCGTTACCGAGCTCGGCCAAGATCGGAAATCCCTTCGCGTGCAACGGGCGGCTCTGCACGCCATCGAGCACCGTTGCGTCGATGGTGCCGGTTGCCACCGCCTGGGCGAGCACCGTCTGATCCCCGGCGACGATAATGCTGATTTTGTCGCGGTCTGGATCGAGACCGAGATGTTCCAGCGCGAGAATCGCGCCCATCCATACCGTGCCGCCGATGGATTGCACGCCGAACTTCTTGCCGCGCAAATCTTCCGGCGATTTAATTCCCGGGCGCGTCACCAAATCGTAAGTCACGCGATTGGTTAGCGCCGAAAGTACTTTAAGATCTGAGCCGGAGGCCACCGCGCCGATCACCGCCGTACCGCCGGTATAACCGATCTCAATTTCGTTCGAAGCCATTGCGGCGACCAAGGTCGGAGCGCCGCGCACAAACAGAGGCTCGACATCGATGCCGTATTTCGAGAAAAATCCCCTTTCCCGCGGCGCCCACAAGGGACACACGCGCGCGTTCATCGCCGCGTAGGCGATCACCATTTTTTTCGCGGTCGCGGCGGCATGGGTTTCGCGGGCGGCGAGCAACGGCGCAAAAATCAGCGCGAGAGCTAAAAGCATGCTCATCATGGAGCCTCCTGGTGCTCTAGAACAGATTTACAGCCCTAGGCCCAACAGATTAATCGCGTTCTCGCCTAAGACCTTGCGCTTGTTCTCTGGCGAGATTTTCGTGCTCTTCGCCACCGGACCGGTCACTTGTCCCGGCTGAGACGAATCCCAATGGGGCGAGTCGGTCGCGAGCACCAGACGATCGCCGCCCAGATACTCGACCGCCCATTCGAACAGCCCGTCTTCAAAAGGTTCGCAGCCTACGTAAACGCTTTGGTTGAAAATATCCGACGGCTTACGTTTTTGCCACGGCACCAGGTGCGGCAGTTTCTCCCAATGCTCGTCCATACGCGAGAGCCACCAGGGCATTTGCGACGCGCCGGTTTCGAGGCAGATGATCTTGAGATCGGGATGCTTCTCCATGACACCGCCGCAGAGGTAAACCATCAGACAGACCATGCTCTCGAGAGTGCGCCCGACCATGTGCGAGAAAAAGAAGTTCTCGGCAAAGCGCTCGTGGCCCATGGAGCCGGTCTTGGTGTCGTGGAAGATAATCGGCGTCTGGGTCTTTTCCAGCTCGTCGAAAATCGGATCGAAGTGCGGGTCCCACCACTCCTTTCCCGGAATCGGCGTGGCTTTGACGTTGAGCGCTTTACTCCCCATCTCGCGCGAGCGATGTAATTCCTTGATCGCTTCCTGCGGATCCTGTAGCGGGATCACGCCGGCCCACATCAGGCGGCCCTTTTGCTGGGAAGCGTACCAGTTCATGTAGTTGTTTTGCGCTCGGGCATAAGCGGCGGCGAGCTCCGGATCCTCGACAAACCAGAGAATATCCAGAGCCGGCGAGTTGGGCGACAGCACGGCCACGTCAATACCGTCGAGATCCATGTTGCGGACCCTGCCCTGCGGCGTAAGATCCGCTTCGGTCACCCATTCTTTTTTCTCTGCTTTTTGTCGGCCGAGCTCCGAGCCGACCATGATAGTATTGCCGACCAAAGTCTTGCGCCGTTCATTGTTCTTGGTCGGCAGCTTGCGCGGCAAAAATTCGCGATATTTTTCCTCCACGGTTTGTCCCCAGCTCTCCAGATCGCCGACGAGATGGCTGTCAAGATCGATTACCTTCATACCGTCGATGGCCATTTTCCCTCCTTGTTAATGAGCGGCCGACTGGTTGCCCAATGCCTGATCAAGAAAACCGCTCTTTTCGAATTCGCGCATAATCCTGTCGTCCACCAAGCGCTCGAGCGCGATATCGCCGATTTTCGGATTACGCTCTTTCATAAAACGCTGAATGTTCTTCAATCCATCGAGCACGACGAACGCCCTTTTGTCCGTGCGTCGGACATAATCTTCATAACCGTCATTCGCGGCCACCGGATCGTTGATCGCGAGTTTTTTGGCCATCACTTCCATCACCGCCCGTTTATTCGCCGGATTGAGCACAAATCCATGTCCCTCGATAAGCGCGCGGAGCGCGCTCCTGACAAGCGCTTGATGGCTTGCCAGGTAATCCGCTTTGAGGACGATGCTGGTTCCGACCAGCGGAATTTTTTCCACTTCCGCGAGAAAGTTGTAGCCATTGCGCTTCAAGCGCCGACTAAAGATTCCGGCGAGCGATGCCCCCTGGATCGTGTTGGTTTCCAGAGCCTGGGTAATCACCCGCTGGTCACCGAACGCAGCCAATGAAACCTTGTCGCGCTCGGGATTGATGCCGATCTGTTCCAAAGCGAGCATGGCCGACATCCATCCGGTGCCGCCGATGCTCGTCACGCCGATGCGCTTGCCCTTGAGATCGGCGGCGGTTTTCATTTCCGGACGGACCACAAGATCCGTTTGCACGAAGTTGGAGAACGCCGCTATGATTTTCATGTCGAGACCGCCCACCGCTGCTCCCAAGGTCGCCGTGCCGCCGGTATAGGCCATCTGTACATCCCCGGTATTAATCGAAGCGATCAAAGTCGGCGAGCCGGGAATAAACACCGTCTGCACATCAATGCCGTTCTTTGCGAAAAAACCTTTTTCCTGAGCAACCCAGAGCGTGGTCACCACCGAGCTCATGGAAGCATAGCCGAAGACCATTTTCGTGCGGGTCTGGCCATAGCCACTGCCCGGAGCTAAGCAAAAAAGCACCAGCGCGATAAGAGTTCGAACCATTTTCGCTTGAGGCATCGATACGCGTCCCTCTCGAACGGCAGTATCGTGGGGATAACAGAGCGATTCCGGGCTGTCAATCAGACTTGGGACTTGTGAATGTGCAAGACAGCTACGATGCGGTGAGCGCCGCGAGCCGCATCGCTGTTAGTCGCTTGTGGCTAGCAGAAACTCATTACGCGAGATTGAACACGATCAACTCGTTGGTTCTTCCGCCGCCGCCGCATTCGACCGCGCCGCCCGCGTAGTAGAGATTTCGTCCCACCGCAACTCCACCAAAGCCGTGGCGCCCTTTGACCATCGGCGTGTAAGAAGCCCACCGGCCGGTTTTGAGATCGAACCCTTCCATTTCGGGATAAGTTCTCTTGTCGCGACATTCGCCGCCGGCGACAAAGATTTTCCCTTGATAAAGCACTCCGGCAACACCGCTGCGCGCGGTCGGTAGCGGCGCCCCCGCTTGCCAGGAGTTGGTTGCCGGATTGTACACGTCGTGTAGATCGACATTCTGCGATGATGCATCCAAGCGACCGCCGATCACATGAATGAGCCCATCCGCGGCCACCACCGCGAGATGATCGCGCGCTTTCGGCAACGGCGCCAATTCGCTCCAGCGATTGCTGACCGGATCGTAGACTTCGTGCGTCGTGACCGTGACTTTGTCGACTCCCCGGCCGCCGATAGCGTGTATCTTGCCGTCTAATACCGTTACGCCCAAGGAACCGCGGGCGGCCTTGAGCGGCGCGCGCTCGCGCCAACGATCCGTGACCGGATCGTACTCGTAAACCCAGTTCACCGCATTGCCATGGCCGCTCGCGGTGAATGCGCCGACGACGTAAATTTTTCCGTTTAGCGCCGTCGCCGCAGCATGGGTCATGCCGCGCGGCAACGGTGCGCGATTCCGCCAGCGGTTAGCCGCGATATCATATTCCTGATTGAGCTTTTGATCGACGACATCGCCGGTACTGCCGCCGATCGCGTAGATCTTGCCGCCGTTTGCCGCTACGGTGACTTCGCCGATTTCGACCGGCATAGGCGCGAGCGTGGACCATGTGCCGCGAGCCGATACGTTCTCGGCCGACCGACGCCCAACGTCGGTGGAACACGAACACAGAGCTAGAATAGAAACAATCGCCAAACGGATTGACACTGGAAACTTATTCTTCACGGCCGCCTCCTGCGCGTTGATCGAATAAAAGCTCCGCTTCGATTTCAGCCTTGCTGCTTGTTATCAAAATAGTACGCCTCGGCAGCCGGCTTGTATGAGCGCGGCAACCACACGGGCCGGCGTAGATTTCCCGGTCCTGGCGCTGGACGGGTTTTGAGAAGCCACCTTCGGTAAACCTCGTGAGATTTATTCGTATCGACAAAAATGTCGCCGTATTTGTCTTCGACACCGGGCTTTGTTACGCGCACTTTTTGGTGCCAGCAATGTTGCCCGCTGATGAAGTCGGGCTGCACCGGAAAGGTGAGATTCTGATGCACTCCGCCATCTTCCCAGAAGATTCTTTCGGAGTCCGGATCGCTACTCTTGAATGGCTTGATGCCGTGCACGTGACGCATCATCCACTTGCCGTCACCGATCCGCTTGAGATCGACAAGCGCAGTCGACCAACGCTCACCGCCCTGCTCTTCAGCCAGACGCCATCTGCCGAGATGATGCGAACAGGCCATGACACCCGGCTTGATCCCCTCCGTCACCCAGACTTTATCGACGAAGTAGCCGATTTCGGTATGGACCTTTAAGAGATCGCCGGTTTTAACTTCGAGGTTGCGGGCGTCGATCGAATTGATCCACAGCGGATTGCGATTGGAGATCTCATAGAGCCACTTGGCGTTTCCCGACCGCGTATGGATCAAAGTAGGCAAACGAAATGTTGGCAGCAACAACATTTCGCCGGCGTTGAGGTCGATATTCTCGGGATGCACATGACTCCTGATGTATCCGGGAATGGCGTGTTCCGGCCATTTCCAATCCCGCAGAGTCCTGGAAAAGAATTCGAGCTTGCGCGACGGCGTGGGAAATCCGACGCAAGCCTTGCCGTCGATTTCCACTCCCAATGCAGTGCCATTTTTCGTAATGACTTTGCTCGCCTCATCGACTGTGGAATCCGTGAGCTCCGCTGTTTTGATGGCGGTCTCATGAACTCGGTAGACATGATCCTCGATAAGAAATGCGCCGTACTTGCGCATGTAGCCTAGCGGCGTCAGGTTTTCTTTGGCGGCGGCTTGCGGCAGGCCCGGAACGCTGTTTTCGAAAATCCAACCGTAGTAGTCGTCCACGGTCATTTTCTTGCCCGGCTCATAGGGGGATTCGAAATGTTTACGAATCCCCAGCGCGCCGTCCGGATCGACGCGCCAGGAGAGCTCGATCCAAAATTCGTCTTCCTCCCAGATCTGGCCGATCCCCGCGGCTTCGTGAGCTTCGTAGGTGGTGTTGAATTTCTTTCCCTGCTTTTCCAACGCGACGCGCAAAATTGGCTGCCTGAAGCCAATCCATCGCGCGGCTTGGGTTTCCTGACTCATCAGGTCGTGACGCTCCGAGCCGTGACCCATCGGAAGGACGTAGTCCGCGAACCAAGCGGTCTCACTCCAGGTCGGCGTAAGACATGCGTGGCGTTCGACCTTGCTTTCATCAGAGAGCATTTCAATCCAGCTCATGCCGTCAGGATTCGTCCACACGGGGTTGTAAACGCGGGTAAAATACATGGCCAGCTTGCCACGCCCTTCCTTGATGAAATGGGGCAGCAGAAAGCTCATTTCGAAAAACGCCAGCGGGTATTCCGGCGGTATCAGTAACTCGTTCCAGACTTTGGCGGGTGCGGGCATTAGCGGAGGAGCCGGAACGTATTTATTGGCTGCATTGGGTGCCGTCCCGCCCGGCGTTCCGACCGCGCCGACCAGAACGACGAGAAACTGCAGCGCGCGCGCGACTTGCCATCCGCCCAAATTGCCTGCCGCGGTGTTGCGCCAGACATGTGAGGAGAAGGCTGAACCCGCTTTCGCGATCTCCCGCGCCACGTCGATAATTACTGTGGGATCGATCCCCGCCTCTTTGGCTGCGAACTCGGGCGTGTATTGCGCGTACTGGTCCTTCAAAACCGAGATGAAGCTTTGGAACGTTTGCGGCTTGTCGAGATGCTCCTCGCGTAAATATTCTTCCCAATTGACCCATTGCCGCAGGAATTGGCGGTCAAAGAGATCCTGCTGCAAAAGCCAATTGCACATCGCCAGAAGAATCGCTGCTTCACTTCCCGGCCACGGAGAGATCCAGTAGTCGGCCTTCGAGGCTGTATTGGACAACCGGGTGTCGACCACGCAAATTTTCGTTCCGGCATTCTTTGCCTCGATGATCCGTTGAGCGTGGGGATTGAAATAATGACCGGTTTCCAAATGCGAGCTTAGCAGCAAAATGAACCGCGCGTTGGCATGGTCCGGCGAGGGCCGGTCGATGCCGGACCAGAACGCATAGCCGGCGCGCGCTCCTGCCGAGCAGACATTCGTATGACTGTTGTGCCCGTCGATGCCCCAGGAGTGGAGGATCCGCTGGTGATAAAGTAACTCATGACCCGGCCGTCCGACGTGATACATGATTTCATTGCGCCGCTCTTCCAGCAGCGCCTTCCGCACGCGGCCGGCAATGTCATCGAGAGCTTCATCCCACGTGACACGCTGCCACTTTCCTGCGCCGCGCTCGCCGACGCGCTTGAGCGGGAAACGAATCCGCTCGGGATCGTTGACCTGATTGAGCGTGGCCGGGCCCTTGGCGCAATTTCTGCCCCGACTGCCGGGATGCTCCGGATTGCCGTCGAACCGGCGAATACGTCCGGTGTCCTTTTCAATAAAACCCAAAAGCCCGCAAGCGGCTTCACAATTGAAACAAATCGTCGGAACGATGTGGCAGTGCTTTTCGACTTTGCGCGGCCATTGCGCAGTGTCGTATTCGACCCAATCATCCCACTTTTCCGGCGGCGGATAGCTCGCCAGAGCGCTCGAAGCCTCGAGTGCTTGGGCGTCAGGATTCAAAGGCAGGCGTTGTTTACTCATTTGACACAACTTTCCTTAGGAGCTCTCAGCCGTCAGCGATCAATTTTCAGTTTAAGATCTTTGAATCCGGTGCCGCGCTGAACGGCGCTGATTCCTGCTGCCTCAGCTCAACGGCAGCGCCTGCCCGGCCTTGATCCACAGATGGTCGTATATCCACAAGCCGAACAACGCCAGTACAGGAGTAGCCACGTAAATCGGAATCGGCGATCCAAGCGGAAGGAAAAGCAACGCCACCGGTACGATGGCGCCAGCGGCAACGAAGCAAAGCCAAAATAATTTGCTTAAAGGTCCCTTCAACAATAGATCCGCAGCGCGAATCATATCGCTTGCGCCATGCTTCACGAATAATTCGCCGAACACGATCGCCACGGTCGCGAGTAGCGAAACCAGCAAAACATTGATCAGCCAGAGAAACAGCTGCGGGCTGACAAATTGATACGGGGTCACGAATTCGAGAGCCCCGATCAAGACAAGTACCGCGGCGCCTGCGAGCACCGCCTTGATCACCAAATGCCAGAATAGCATCGGGCTCTGCCAAAAATCGCGACCTCGCGCCTGGGCAAAAAGAAACGCCGAATACCCGGCTGAAGCGATCGCAAAGAGCGCGGCCGGCCAGACAACCCACGGCGAGACTCGACCCTGAAGGTAAATTTGTGCCAACCAGAGCACCAGGAAGGCTCCGAAGATCATCAGGACATAACCGCCGAGTGTTAGCCACGAATTGAAATTAGGCTTGGTCAGCAAAAAGAAAAACCGTTGGGGCTTTTTAAGGTCCAGGACCAACAGCGCCAGCGTGATCACGAGGAAGAACAGCGCCACTGCGGGGCCGATCACGTTGAGCAACACGGCATCCTGTTCCAACCCCGCATTGGAAAACAACGCTGATAAAACCACCAGACCCGCCGAGATCGACTTGGTCCAGAGATAGGCGGCGATTTTGTTTCCCCAGGGCCGGCTGTGCGGCACATCGTAAACTTCACGTGCGCCGCCGGGCATCGACCGCTCCGAATTGGTGCTCTTCAACGCAAACAAGTCTTCGCCCGGATCTTTGTCCGCCCAGAAATGACTTGCTTGCGGCTCCGTCATCCCCGGGTTGACGAGATCGCCATCGACGCCGACGTAGAAAAGTTTTGGCTTGGTACCTTTCTCGGGCTTTCGAACAGTGATTTTTTCCACCGCGATGCGTTTGCTGACCAGGCTGTTCGGATCGTCGAGATCGCCGGAAAGTATCGCCTCGGTCGGGCAAACCACTTCACATGCCGGTTTGTAGCCCATATCGATTCGCGAAGCGTCAAAGTTGCACTTGGCGGCAGTGTTGCGATCGGGATCGATGTAGAGCGCGTCGTAAGGACACGCTTGCATGCACGACTTGCAGCCGATGCAGCGCTCATGATCGAAATCGACGATGCCATCCCTGCGGCGAAACAGCGCCACCGTGGGACAAATCTCGATGCACGGCGCATCGTCGCAATGGTTGCAACGCAGGACCGCGAAGTGGCGCCGAGTATCCGGATAAGTGCCTTTCTCAACGTACTTGACCCAAGTGCGATTGACGCCGAGCGCAATATTATGCTCTTCCTTACAGGCGACCGTGCACGCATGACAGCCGATGCACCGGTTCTGATCGATAACAAACCCGTAACGCATTCATGACCTTTCTAGTCGGT
>JBIOXP010000359.1:0-3667 GCA_044869705.1 Binatia bacterium
CGCGTGAGCGATGATCATGCTAACGGGGCGCTATCGCCGTTTCATCGTATTTCGTACTGCCTCAGACTCCAGAGAAGCGATCTGGAAGAATCTCCTAGTACAATTCTTTATCCTGATATGAGCGGAGAACGTCTTTTTTTATATTGACGGAAAATGTACCGAGAGTCGCAACGTTGATGGCAACAAAGACCGATGCGTTCAGACGATGAAGGGCCAAGACCGTGACGAGCTTTAAGACTGTGTAATCATGCCGGCGGTTAGCGTCTTTAGGGCATTGTGATACAGACGTTCTGAGATTAGGACTGCATCGATCGACGAGCGAATGAGTACGAAAAACGAGTGCGGTCGTTACGTTTGCGTTTCGCAAACCGAGATTTCCGGTGATCTGCGATCTGGACGGCGATCTTTTTGCGGCGGAATCTACGGCGGGGTTGCAACGCCTTCTTGCGAAAGTGCACTTCACAATCAATAAAATATGCGGTTCGGTGATACCAGAGGGGCTGGAGCTTTCTAAAAAAAGCAGATGATCTTTGCGCCGGAATTTTTCCCGAGGACGTGGCGTAAGATCGAAATCATCAACCTAGTTAATCGGAGCCGCATAGCGAATCAGCGTGGATTGCATTATCCAAAAAGTAGGCTGGGAAATCGCCGGCTCGACGTGATTGTTCGCGAGATCGCCGCGCTTTTGAAGCAGGGAAGCTAGCATCATCGATTTTTTAAGTTGCTGTATCAAACAAATGAAACGCTGCAGCGCGTCTTAGCATGATCACCGTTCACGCGGATGTGGTCGGAAGCCTGCTTCGGCCGGCGGAACTGCTTGCGGCGCAAAAGCAATTCGCCGCCGGCAAGATCCGTTCGGCTCAGTTTAAAGAGATCGAAGATCGCGCCGTCGACGCCGCCGTCGCGCTGCAAGAGAAAATCGGCTTTGAAGTCATCACTGACGGCGAGATGCGCCGGCAATCTTTTCAGAGCCAAATGACTGCCGCCGTGAGCGGCTTTGGCGAATTCGATCTCGACGCCTTTCTTTGGGGCGAGTGGCGCGATCAGCAGGGCATTCATAGAAAGCGGCGTCCGCGTCGCCTCGGCGCCGTGGCGAAACTCAAACGGCTTCGTTATCTCTCGGCGGACGAGTTTTCTTACCTAAAAAATAAAACCAACCGGATTCCCAAGGTCACGCTTCCGAGTCCAAGCTTGTGGGCGAATTTCTGGTCGCCCGAATATTCCAGCGCTGCGTATCCGACGCTCGAGGCATTCTTACTCGACATCGCGGCGATCCTGCGCGAGGAAATTGCCGAACTGGCGCGCCTCGGAGCTTCTTATATTCAAATCGATGCGCCTCATTACGGCCTCCTGCTCGATCCGAAAACCCGCGCTTTTTATGAGACGCTTGGCTGGAATTTCGACCGTTGGCTTTCACTCGGCGTAGAACTCGATAACGCGGTCATCGGTGGTTTTTCCGATGTGACTTTCGGCTTCCATATTTGACGCGGCAATCAGGGGAGCCGGTGGCTTTCCCAAGGAGGTTATGAGTCGATCAGCCGCCGATTGTTTCGCAATGTGAAAGCGCAACGCTTGCTGCTCGAGTACGACGATGCCCGCTCGGGCTCTTTTGAGCCGCTTCGCGACGTGCCCGAGGATAAATTTGTCGTCCTCGGATTGATCACAACCAAGCGCGCCGAGCTTGAATCGATCAATTTTCTCGGCGAGCGTATCGGCGAGGCCAGCCGATACGTCTCTATGGAACGGTTGGGACTGAGCCCGCAGTGCGGCTTTGCATCGTCGATTATCGGCAACCGAATTTCTTTGGAGGATCAACGTAGAAAGCTGGAACTTGTCGTCAACGCAGCGCGTGCCCTGTGGAAATGAAGATCTGGATGGATTCCGGCTACACTACAGGCCAAGAGCCGCCGCGTTCCTTCCCGCCAAGCGTGAAAAGACCACGTTGCGTGTTTGACCCGTGCATGAAGGATAATTGTGGAAGAACAGTCCGACGATATCGCCGGACGCGAACAATCCCCGGATCGGATTGTTCGATGTGTTGAGTACCTGGGCTTGCGTATTGATCTGTAAGCCGCCGAACGTAAATGTGATGCCGCCCGTAACCGCGTATGCCCAGTAGGGCGGCTGATCGAGGGTGTCGGCCCAATTGGACTTTTTCGGTGTAATACCTTCCGTTGAGCGCCCGTCCAATTTGGTGGCATCGAATGGAATATCTTTGCGCACCGCACGGTTGAATTCCGCAATCGTATGATTCAGGACGGCCGGCTCGATGCTGATCTTCGCCGCCAGCTCGTCGATGCTGTTCGCTTCGATGGGATGAGAAAATTCATAATACCGTTGATTCAATAACCTCGCCGCCTTTTGATCGTAGATTTGATACGCGATGGCGCCGGGCTGACCGAGCACTGCCCAACCGGTTTTGGCGTAGGTATAGGAATGGCGCGCCTCGCCTTCATCGAAAAAACGCTGGCCCAGGGAATTGACCGTGATGCCATAGGTGTAACCGTAGCGATTCGCTTTGTTGCTGATTTCGACATCCGGAAATGTCGCATCGATGGGCGTCGCATGAGCGCCCTGCCAATGGCCCGCGGTCTTTGCGCCGAGCGCAATCGCCATCATGAGCACCTCGCCGGTGTCATGCTTGCTGCCGCGCACCTTCATCAAATCGGCATTCGGACCGAGATACCGCGCGCGCTTTTCCGCGCTCGCTTGAAAACCTCCGGCGCAAAGAATGAGCGAATGCGTGCGAGCTTCATATTCCTCGCGGGGATCGGAGACGCGCACGCCGTGGATACTGCGGTCATTGCCAAGCAGCGCCGTTACGCGAGATTCGTAGCGGAGCTCGATGCCCATTCGAGTTGCAATCTCGCGCCATTGCATAAGCTGACCGAGCCCACCGCTCACTCCGCCGACCGGATGAATCACCAAACCCGGCTCAAAGTAATAACGACCGTCAATGATCACATGGCTGTCGATGTCCCACTTGATGCCGACGTCGCGCATCCAATGAATCGCCGAGTTCGATTGCGATACCAGAACTTCGGATAGCTCTTTGCTGATTCGCCCTCGGGTAACTCGCTGCAGGTCGGCATGAAACTGCTCGGCGCTGTAAGCAGGCAAATGAAGGTTGGCGAAAGTCGCGTCGTCGATCTCCGGCAGGAACTGGCGGATCTCGTCGGCACCGGAGAATACCCAGCGAAAGCCGGTGTGTGAGAACCGCGCATTGCCGCCGAATTCCGGCTCCGGAGCCTTTTCGAGCATGACGACTCGGGGCGCGCCGGCTTGTTTTGCCGCCACCGCGGCTTCAAAAGCCGCGCTGCCACCGCCCACGACCACAACTTCGAGGTTTTCAGTTCTCATGCGCTCTATTTATTATCAAATAAACTGCAATCCGAATTCGAAACCTGAGCTCGCTCGAAGAACCCGAAACAAAATGTTCAGCAGAGCAAAATAAAACTCGCAACGGCGCGTTTAGGATTTTCCCCATGACTCACTCGGATTTGTTTCGAGCCTCGCGTTTTTCGCATCTCGGATTTCGGGATCGGCTTCAGCAGCGAATCAGTTTTTCTTGTACACGCTCTGAATAAAACCCGAGCCTTCGAGCTTGTTCATGAAAGAACTATCGATCACACTCTCCACTTTGACTTCCGAAACTTTCGGGTTGACA
>JBIOXP010000360.1:0-13608 GCA_044869705.1 Binatia bacterium
TTCAGCTGGACCAAATAGGCGGCATCCGCATTTCCGATCGCACCGGCAATCGTGAAAACTACTCCAGAGACTAACCGAACGCGCACAAAACCTCCCAGGAAAAATATAAAATCATTTTATCATGGCAGCGAGTTTTGCCTAGCAGATTTCTTAAATGAGTGCGCTTGACATTGAGTTGGCGCCGGCGGTAATGTCCGCGGCGGTTCGGTATGGGCGTAAACATCCGAGGATTTTCAATCGTAGAGCTCATTGCCGCTATGGCCTTGATGGGCATTATCGCAGTCATTGCTGCCCCGCATTGGATGGGCCTATCTCCTACCTATTCCCTCAATAACTCAGTAAGGCAGATTCAATCCGAGTTACACAGCATCAAAATGCGCGCGGCCGCTGAGGGGGTTGCATTTCAGATGGCATATTCACAGGGTGCGACAACTTATACGATTAAGCGTGATGCGCAAACACTTACCACCAAGCCAATCGCGGAAGGAACGATGATTATCAAGGACGGCTTAATTTCTTTTTCTCCGCAAGGCACGGCTGGCGCCAACCGCGTCCGAGTTCGTAACGGTGTTGGCATTTGCAAGCAAATTGTCGTGAGCGCGACAGGTCGAGTAAGAGTCTGTGCGCCACCGAGTTGCGTGGAAGATTGCTAGGGTGCGCTTATGAAAAGGCTACAGGCGAACGCGGGTGTGACCTTTTCTGAAGTTCTGGTTGCAATCAACATAGCCGTCATAGCAATTTTGGCTTCTTCGCTCAGCAGTATTGGCATGAGCCAACGCCAAACCAGCAGCTCGAACTCCACTGTCGCGTTCCAATTGGCTCAAGACAAACTCGAGGAGTTACAAGCACGATTAAACCTTTCAGAAACTGATCTCTGCCCGAGCGGCGGTGAACATGCGCTTAGCGCGAAAGCGGGTGTTGTCGGGATTTTTGACCGGTGCTGGCGTGTGGGCGCTTCTGCACTTGGCCGCAATCTCAAACAAATCGACGTCACGGTAGCTTGGCACGATCATGAGTCACGGGCTATTACGGTTTCCACATTGCGGTATATCGGGGAGTGACTCGTGTCCCGGGCATTTCTCGAACAAAACGGCGTAACTTTAATCGAACAACTGGTATCACTGGTTCTAGGTTCTGTGCTCATTACATCGCTTTACACCTATTTTCGTGCAGAGCTCTATCGAACGGCGTCAGTGGAGTCGAAGACCGGTACTTTAGAGGACGCGCGAGGGGCGCTGGACATCATGATCCGTGATCTGCTGAATGCCGGCTCCTGGCAAAATGGATCTCCGCCGGCAGAGACCGGGGCCGGAGACGATCCCGACCAAGATTCAGATCTCGTATGCAATCGTGTCTACGCGGCGAGCCCGAGCACAATTCATATACAAATGGACCTAAACGGCAACGGTCATTGCGCCGATGCGGATCCGCGCGAAAACATTCGTTACGAACTTGCTAACCCGACCGGAACTTGTCCCGGTCCGCAGATCATTCGACGTAACGGTGATTGCCTGGTTGCCAATGTCGTGCCCGCATCGCCCGGCAAAGTATTTACATATTATGACGCGAACGGAGCGGATCTTGGTTCCAATCCAGCACGGGACGCGATCAAGCGTATAAAGATCGCTTTCAGCGTCCAGGTAAAAAATCCTGATCCGAACGGTTCGGGCAACTTGACTTCGACGGTATCGAGCAGTGTCGAGTTTCGCAACTAGACTTCGCAGATTTCAGATCGCTAGGCGGACTCGGCCGAATTCCAACGGCATGGTCCTGGCGACCTGTCTTACCATTCTCTCCGTAGTTCTGGCACTGGGAATCGGTATTCGTGTGATGCTCCAGAACGATTACAAAATTTTAGCCAATCTGCGGAGCAGCACGCATTCTTTCTATTACGCTGTCGCGGGCATCGAATGGAGCAAGGATGAGATCGCACAAATTGATGCTTTTCCACCGGTGCCGGCGAATCAGACGAAGTCGTTCGGGAACGGCACCTTTGATGTCAAATTCTCATCGCCCGCAGTGGCAGGACCGTTAAGCGCACGGCTGACGGTGCGCTCAATTGGCACGGCTGCCAATGCAACCCACGTGATCGAAGCGCAGTTAATGAAGTCCTACGAACTTTCCGATGCCGCGCTCGCGGTTCGGGGCAATCCCGCGGGGGCTCTTCTTAGCGGCGCCGAAATCCTGATCTCAGGTGCCGATCACAATCCGACAACCGGCGCTCCAATATCCACCGCCAAACCTCGACTGGCTATTTCTGCATCCAGCGAAATCGTCCGTGAACTTTTATTTCGGTCCATAGAAGATCCAACGATGCTCGATCCAGCGAGCCTCGCGCCGCCGCTCGGTCAGAGTGATTACATTGCGGCAAGTTTTATCAACCAGCTGGCGTCTGACGTCTGTTCTGTTGCGACGGCTTCACTACACCCGATTCCAGCGACAGGAAGTCTTACGGTCGGCGATCAGATTTGGGGTTCTCAATCTTCTCCCGAAATCCATTGTGTCGAGGGGCTATCAGCAACAGGAGACTCGATAAATATTACCGGCGCGATTAGCGGGGCAGGCATTTTGGTGGTCAGAAACGCCGATTTGGCTCTAAGTGGCCCTTTCCACTGGCAGGGTCTTGTTATTGTGCACGGCCAGGAGGTCGGATTAAGGACGACGGGGCCAAGCATTAAAGAAATACTTGGTGCAACTGTGCTCAGTGAGACCGGCGTTCCCCCAAGCACCACAGCAATCATCGAGATTCAAGGGAACATGCGGCTACTCTTTAGCCGAGAAGCGCTCAAAAAAGCAGCCGAGCTCATTCCTGTGACGACACTCACCGGCTCCTATGCAAATTTGCCATCGCTGGTTTCACAGAACTATTGGCGAAACCTCGCACAATAGTAAACCAGTCGAGCTTACTTTTAATTTACAACAGCCGTTTAAGATGCTAAATTACGGATCTACAAACACTTTGAGAATTAAAACCCAGTTCTTTCACCGCCTTACTGCAGTCTGAATTCCGGCGGCTTTAGGCGCGCAAACATCGACCAACGGGGAAGGGGTGTGAGAGGGAGTTCGCATGGACACAAAAAAAACCATAATGGTTGTTGACGATAATCCCGACATTATCACGATTGTCAAAACCATTCTGGAGGGCCGTGGTTATACCGTGTTCAGCGCTTCGAGTGGTCCTGAGCTTTTGAACATGCTGCCAAACCAAAAACCGGATCTAATCATATTGGATATCATGATGCCGGAGATGGACGGTCTTGAAGTACTCACCCGATTGAAGGGAAAAACCGAAACTGCAAGTATTCCGGTCATTTTACTGACTGCAAAAGTGCAGTACGAGGATGTGCTCGGCGGTTATAAGCTCGGGGCCGATTACTACATCACCAAGCCCTTCACCAGCACCCAGCTGGTGAACGGCATAAATCTGCTGTTGGGCGAAGGCAAAGCCTAAGCGATTCCTACCCCGGAAATTCTGTCATCGCGCTGTTGCGCTTTGCAACTTTGCGTGTTTTTGTCCATTCTTCGGAGACATGGTCCAGTTCATTACGTTTGAAGGCGGCGAAGGGACCGGTAAATCTACCCAAATCCGACTGCTCCAAAAGTACTTTGAACAAATCAATGTCGCTTGTCTTGCGACGAGGGAGCCCGGGGGAACGGCGCTGGGCGGGCTTATTCGGAAACTTTTGTTGGAAGTCAATGCTGATGTCATCGCGCCTTTGACCGAGGTATTTCTATATCTAGCTGATCGCACTCACCACGTCTCGCAGATTATCGATCCGGCAATAAGCGCCGGCAAGATTGTTTTGTGTGACCGCTTTACCGATTCGACGCTCGCTTACCAAGGTTACGGCCGAGGGATCAATGTAGCATGGCTGCGCGAGTTAAATGATACGGCAACCGGCTCCACCCGACCGGATCTAACATTTTTGCTCGATTGCCCTGTCGAAGTTGGATTGTCTAGAACCGCTGCGCGTAAATATGAAGCCGGTAACCCGCGAGAAGATCGGTTTGAGCGGGAGACGCTGGCGTTTCATGAAAAGGTGCGCGCGGGGTTTCTCGCCCTGGCGCAGCGTGAGCCAGGACGTTTTTCTATTATCGACGCAACCAAAACCGTGGAGGAAAACGCTGCAGAGATTCGCGAGATTGTCGACCGGAAAGTTTTGAATGAGCTTCGCTGAAATCGTTGGACATACAAAACAGCTTGTCATGCTGCGATCTGCGCTATCCGCTGAGCGCTTGCATCACGCTTATCTCTTTGTCGGACCAGATGGTATTGGCAAATGCTCAGCAGCTATTGCCCTCGCGAAAGCAATGCATTGCGAAGAAAGAGTTAATGATTTCTGTGGAAGCTGCGTCAATTGCGCGCGGATCAGCGACGGCAATCACCCTGATGTCAGATTGATTCGGCCGCTGCCGGAGAAAAAGGAAATCAGCATCCAGCAAATCCGCGATCTTGAGCGTGAATTAAACTATCGTTCTTTTGGTGGTAAGCGCAAAATCGCACTGATCGATCCGGCAACGCTGATGAACCTGTCGGCGCAAAATGCGCTGCTGAAAACTCTCGAGGAACCGCCGGAGAATTCTTGGATCGTTTTGATCGCGACAAACTCCGGCGGTTTGTTGCCGACCGTGCGGTCCCGTTGCGTCAGGCTTGGGTTTGCGCCGCTGAGACGCCAGCAGGTAGCGGCCTATTTAATCTCGCGAAATATGACAATGCCGGATCATACCGAATCTCTGGCAGCCATGAGCATGGGAAGCATCGGCCTGGCGCTCAAACTTCAAAAAACACAGCTCTTCGAAAAACGAAAAGATTGGGCTCAGACTCTCAGCTCACTTAAACCAGGCGACTATCACTCCGCAATGGCCGCTGCCGAAGAGCTTGGCGACGATCGTGATAAGACCGTGAGCTTTCTTGGTTGGGCGGAGAGCTGGTTTAGAGATTTATTGGTTTATCAAGCGACAGGTGCATCGGACGAGTTGGTGAATATAGATATGCTGGCCGAAATCGAGCGACAAGCGGCGGGGGGCAAGTTGGATCGGCTCCAGGCATCTATGGAAAAGGCCGTTAGCGCCGCTGCGGCGATTCAACGCAATCTCAATCGGCGCATGATTTTGGAAGATCTTCTTTTTAGCGTGGTAGGGACGCCTTAATGGAACGAGTTTACATTACAACGCCACTTTACTACGTAAACGCGGAACCGCACCTAGGCCACACGTATACGACAATCGTGGCCGATACGCTAAAACGTTATTTCCAGTCGATCGGTTACGAAGCATTTCTGCTAACCGGTACGGACGAGCATGGTGACAAGATCGCCCGAGCGGCGGCCGCCGCCGGCAGTACTCCGAAGGAGTATGCGGATCGCATCAGCGATTTATTTCGTTCGACCTGGGATGCGTGCGGTATTGCTTACGACCATTTCATTAGAACAACTGACAAATATCATCAAGCGTACGTGCAAAAGATTTTACAAAAAATCTATGACGCAGGCGAAATTTACTTTGGCGAATACGGAGGTTTTTACTGCTACGGGTGCGAGCGCTTTTATACTGAGAAAGAGCTGGTCGACGGGAAATGTCCCGATCACCAGATCGCGCCGGATTACATCAGTGAAAAGAACTATTTTTTCCGCATGAGCAGATATCAGGAGCGCTTGATCGAGGAGATTCAGAACAAGCCGAGTCTTATTCGACCGGAGCGCTATCGCACAGAAGTTTTAGCCTTTCTCCGCGAACCGCTTGAAGACCTCTGTATTTCTCGCCCCACCAGTCGTCTCCAATGGGGTATTCCGCTGCCATTTGATGCGAATTATGTGACTTACGTCTGGTTCGATGCATTGCTCAATTACGTGAGCGCTTTGAGTCATCGGGGTGACGATGCGCTGCAGAGTTTGTGGCCCAAGGCACAACACCTTATCGCAAAAGACATTCTCAAGCCGCATGCGATTTACTGGCCGACCATGCTGATGGCGGCCGGCTTGCCGCTTTACGACCACTTGAACGTGCATGGCTATTGGGTAATGGATTCTGGCAAGATGTCCAAGAGTTTGGGCAATGTCGTCCGGCCGCTGGAGATGAAGACGCAATTTGGCATGGATGCGTTTCGTTATTTTTTGCTCCGAGAGATGGCGTTCGGTCAGGACGCAAAGTTCTCCGAAGAGGCCCTGGTTACTCGGATTAACGCCGACTTGGCGAACAATCTTGGCAATTTCGTGAGCCGCGTGCTCTCGATGCAACAAAAATATTTTGCCGGCGTGGTGCAGCCGCTGGGCATAAGCTGGAGTAAGGAAGACTCTGAGTTGCGTGATAAAGTTAATCGCGCTGATTTCGATTCCGCACAGTTCACCGAGAGCCTGCAGTTTCACCGCGCGCTCGAATCGATTTGGTGGGCACTCGATCAGGCGAACCGCTATGTTGTGCAAACGGCGCCATTCACGTTAATCAAAGCCGCCGAAAAAAAACCGCGCGTTGGGGAAATCCTGCATCATCTCCTGGAGGTTGTTCGAACATTGGCGCGGGTACTTACGCCTTACTTGCCGGAGACCGCAGCGGAATTGCGCGGTCTGCTCGCTATCGACGCCACCGCGTTGACCGCGCCATGGGGCGAGGCGTTCAGCGTCGGCCACAAGGTCAATCCGCCAAAGGTTTTATTTCCGCGCATCGAGACTGATACCAACAAATGACCGTCGTGCCATGCTGATCGACAGCCACGCTCATATACAGGGCAAGGAGTACGACGGCGAAGTCGAAGCGGTCATTGAACGCGCCCGTGAAGCGGGCGTTGAGAAGATAATTGCAGTCGGCGGTGCCGGCGATATGTCGAGCAATAGCGATGCGATTGCGTTGGCCGATTCCTTTCACGGTGTCTATGCTACCGTCGGTATGCACCCGCACGACGCCAAGGATGTCGGTGACGTCGAGTTGCGAGCACTCCGGGAGTTAAGCGCGCATGCCAAAGTCGTTGCGGTCGGCGAGACCGGGCTCGACTACTATTACAATCATTCGCCACCCGAGGTGCAGCGTCGGGTCTTCAGCCAATTTATTCGTATGGCGCGCGAAACCCACTTGCCGGTAGTCGTGCATGAGCGCGATGCAGCGCAAGAAGCCTTTGAATTATTGCGTGCCGAGGGCGGTGGAGCATTGGCGGGCGTGATCCACTGTTTTACCGGCACTTATGAAGCTGCGCGCGCTTATTTAGATCTAGGTTTTTACCTTTCCTTCACTGGAATTATTACATTCAAAAACGCGGAGCCGCTAAGAACCGTAGTTCGACAAATCCCGTTAGAGAGGATCTTGGTCGAAACCGATGCGCCGTATCTCACGCCCGCACCGTATCGGGGTAAGCGCAATGAACCGGCTTACGTGCGACTTGTGGCGGAAACCGTGGCAAAGATCAGAGGCATTTCGGTAGAGGCAGTCGCGACGGTGACGAGCGCGAACGCACAAAATCTTTTCAAGATTTAGTCGATTATGATTCTCTCACAACCGATATTGGCTACTCTTCGCGGGGCGATGCACTGATCTGGGTGCTTGCTTGTCCTTGTCTGTTTCTCGATCGAATGTAGCACGGCCATACCAAATATGAGCCGACAGCAGCGGCAGTGCCGCCAAGCCGATCGACCAGTGAACTAAGCTTGCCCATTGCCTCGCCGAGTCATCAGCCGTGTAGTAAAGGAGCCAGCCGGTCAGCGTCAAAAAACTGTTCAGACCAATATTGAAGCAGCCGGACAGTCGATTAGCTCTCAAAATCCAGCCACGTCGCACATGGCTGAACAATGTTCCGAGCATGGCGAGGAAAATGAGCATTGCCGCGCCATGAATTTTCATCGCGAACGTCTGCAGCAACGTTCGAGCCGCGCCGAGTTCGGGATCTTTGAACCACTGAACGAGTAACCACAACGCGCCGCTGCCCCAGAGAATACCGAAACTAAGGTAGAATAGCCGGCGCTGAAGCGGCTCAAGGCGCACTCTTTCACGCAGCAGCGCGACGATTTTGCTCGTGCGATCAGGTTTATCGCTCATAAGCGGAGCTTTACGCACAACTGAACTGATCATTCTGAGCAGTTGATAAATGAGAGGCGCGTTGTTCCAACATGATTCGGTCCTCGCTTATTCTGAAAGATGCGAATGCCGCGTGGATCGATAATCAGCGCCTGGGCGTCAAAATGAAGCAACATTTTGTTAGCGCAGGCGGGCGCAAGCCGCACAACTTTGGTCAAAGAGTCGGCGATGATGCAACTCGGCGCGATGACCGTAACTCCCTGTCGCCACGCCACGCAGTGGTTCCGTCGCGGATCGATGAGCGGATCGACGGTCGCGCCGGTTTTGCTAGGCACATTGAAGACTCCGCTCGAGCTTGCCACCGCCGCATTGGCGATGGGAGCTAATGGCAATACGACGGAGGCATTTTCCGGATGACGAATATGCACCGGTTGCGGTTCGCCGAAGACGTACAGATCGCCGCCGGCATTCACGATGCCGCTGGTGACGCCGCTTTTCTTGAGCACTCGCACGGCGCCATCGACCGCGTATCCTTTGGCAATCCCGCCGAGGTCGATCCAAGCGCGGCGCTTGAGCGTGAGCGTATTATTTGGTAGCAAAACGAGATCCTCGAAAGATGCGTTCGTATCGCAGGCTTCGGAACCCCGCGGTTGAGGGAGGAAACCTCCCTCAACGAGTTTGCCGCCGGCTGTGACGTCGAAGGCGCCGGCCGAGAGCCGGCTCATCATCTGAGCGCAGGCGAGCACTGCGTGTGTTCTGAAGTCAATCCGCACGATTGTTCCGGGCGCTGCGCGATTGACTCGGGAGACATCGCTGGATGATTCGTGAAAGCTCATCAGGCGATGGACAATTTCGATCTCATGGAACGCGGCATCGATCCCGGTGCTTGCGTTTCCACCGCGCGCGCCAATCTCCACGATCGTGCCCAGCAATGGCCGGGCGCGGAGTATTTCACTTGAGGGCAACTTCATAGGTCGCCAAAACCCTTTTCACGCCATCGGCGATATGGCGACAAGACAAAGTCGCACCGCTGATGTTCTTGATGTCTTTATTGAGCTTGAGCGGCGCCGAGGCGTTTTTGCCGACAAACTGCGCGCGCCAATCGGCATTGCGCACCTCGTAGCCGTAACTCTCCCTATAGGTCATGATCTCGATCTGTTTCACAGTTCCGTCGGTGTTCAGTCCAATCGCGTAAGTAATGAACTCATGCTTGCCTACCACTTCGTCGACAATAAAGAATCCGCCGCGGGAAGTTTTCCAAACCTGCACTTCTTTATTGCGCAGATTGGCATCGCTGCGTCGCTCGATCGCCTGCACCTGCTCCTTGGTCAGACGGATGAAGCTCCGAGTGAATTTTTCTCCGGGAAAAATCGCCTCCTGGGCTTGTTCCACGGTCAAATAGGTGGCGCCGTACGCAGCGGGAGCAAATATAGCGATCGGAACATGCGTTGCGGGAATCCATATCCATTTTGATGTGCGCATTACTGCCCCTCACCAGGTGAAGCCGACTTTGATGCGCAGCCGATATTTTTCAAAGTCATCCGCATAGTTTTCGTCCGTCTTTAAGAACTCCTGCGTGGGCAAAATCTTGCGCCCAGCGGAGCTGCGTCAAAAATGTTCCGGTGACGAAAAATCTTTCGCCGCCGAAATGAACGACAGGCCCAAGATAATAAGCGACATTGTTACGGCGCGCGGGGTCGAGGCTGAAGTTTCGAATATTCCCTCTCGTTGATGAACTCAAAGCCGCCCGACCAATTTTCTATAAACCGATAAGCCGCCGCGAGCGAGATTGTTGAAGTCGGTTTCGTGATCCCAATGCGTGCGCGATGCATAGCCGACTTCCTCTGGATCGCCAGGCAGTCTTCTCGCTTCGAGGATCACGGAGATGTTTGAGGCGATGACCAGGCGATCGTCGAGAAAATTCTTCTGCAGAATGAGGCGGTTCTCCACCTCGAATAGCCTTTTGCCGAAGGTCGGTTCGAGATAGAGCGCGACACCGATCGGGTCGATGTAAGGGCTTAAAATGCGGTAAATGCCTTCGAGTGAGACGCCGACGAATTTCCCTGAGTGCCAGTGCGAATCGGAGCCAAATCGAACGCCCGCGAAAGTTTCAGGGGGTGCGGTAGCCCCGTCGACGCCGTTATGAAAAGCGCGACTCCAGGCATAATTTGCATAGACCGCCGTCTGAAAATCATCGGTGACGCCATATTCAAAAGCCGTGCGGCCTTCGATCAAAGCAAAGTGGCCACCCGCTTTTTTCGTGCGCCACGTCATCCACTGCTCGATTTCCTTGCCGCCCTTGGGCAAGAGATCGGTCACGTAAACGTTGCCGAATAGGCTTTCGCCTGCATCCGCTTGCTGACGAATTCCGATGCTGATCAAAAGGAAAATTGCCGATGCTGTGCGAATAGCCTGGTTATTGCGAGATACGAATTCCATTACAACTTACCCTAAAATACCCACGCAACTTTGAGCCGGAATTCGTATCTTTCGTGCTCTTCCAATTCCAAATTGCGGGTTCGTCCCGGCGTAGGCGGCCGGCCTGCCACCTGGGGCAAGAAAGTGAAAGTGAACCACCATTTCTCTGCGCCGTAATGGATGTTGGGGCCGAGAAAAAAAGCACCCTCTTGCGGCCCTTTGAATTCGGGATATTCGGCGTTGTAGCGGCCTTCGAGACCGACAAACCATTTAGGTGCGAAGCGATAAGAGATACCGAAGGTGTGCTCTATTTCGAGCTCTCTTTCGTGCTCCCCACTCGATTTGAACTTCGCCCACTCGGGCTCCAATGTAAGGTTATAAGCGAGGGCCAATTGATCATCAAAAAAGTTCTTTTGCAAAATAATTTTGTGTTCCAAGCCAAACTGATCCATGCGCTCGCCGGAGATCTTATCAATTCGCGAATACGACGGTTCCAAATACAAAGACAGGCCAAAAAGATCTTTGTAGACGCTCAGCAGGTTGTATTTAAACGCGAGATTGACGCCGTCGAAGTCCAGGCTCCGGGAAAGCTTTCGGTCCGGATCATCTTCGAGCGCACCGCCCGCGATCCGGTGCGATCTACCTTTCAAATAAAAGGACGCCTGAAATTGGTCGGTGAAACCATGTTCCAATTCGAGCATCTCGTCCCAACCTCTGTATGTTCCTTTACCTTTGCCTGTACGCAGGGTAAGCCAGTTATAGAGCTCGGTGCGGCCCTTCGGTAGTGTGTCAGTGCCGTAGAGATATCCCCACAAGTTTTCATCCGCGTGCGCTGTACCGAAACCAACTAGCAGCAGGGAAACTGAAAACGCCGCACCCAGCAGAAATCGAAGAATAAGCGCCCCATAAATCATGCTCTGTCCTTTCTTTTTTTAAGTTTTTCGTTGGTGTTTGCTCGACCCGGAAAAACTAAAAAACCCAAGTCCGCATTGTTTTTCTGCGGATCCTGGGCTCTGGATTCTGGATCTCTGGCCGCTAAAAATTATGCTGACGGCATCCCGTACGTCAATTCACCGCGCAGTGCCCGCCGCTTAGTCATTCACATCGTCATCTCACAGCCCGCTTCGTTTCGATTGGTAAGATCACCTGCCGTTTACAGCGGCGGCATTTGATTTCGACTCCTCGCTCAACCAGGCGGGCCAAAAGGCTGCCGCAATCGCAACGAAGTTGAGTTTCCCCGTTTAGCTGGTGACCTTTTTTGTTCTGCCGCCCGTCCGTATAACAACTCATCAAGCTCTCTTTCTTTCTTGCGCCATCCAGATTGAAGTTGCGACGAAGGCGCAGAGCATAAGGATCTGGGCCGCAACGGTCTCCACCGTTGGATAGATGCCTAATAAAGGCGCCTGGGGCGGAAACTTCAATGGTGTTGTGGATACCCAGCCCGCGGCTTGCAATTCCTTGATCCCGTTGCCTGCAAAAATGAATGCGACGATATACAACAGTGTCCCTGTCGCGCCGAAGAAGTATTTGAGCGGAACATTGAGGCCGAGCTTTAAAATTCCCAGTGTCAGTACAGCCAACAATGCCAGCCCAGCTATAAACCCCGATATGATGAGATGATGACCATTCTCGTTTTGCAGCCAGAGCGCCTGATAAAAAAGCACTACCTCGAAAGCCTCACGGTAGACGGCGAAAAACGAGATTCCGACAAGACCGAGAAGCTTTTTGCCGCTCAAGACATTCTCCACCTTGCCGCGAATGAATGCTTGCCACTTTTTTGCCTCTGACTTCGTGTGCAGCCAATAACCGACATAGAAGAGCGCCACGGCGGCGAAGACTGAGATGAAGCCCTCCATGGTTTCTCGGTTCTGTCCACTGAACGTCAAAACCGTCTGAGTCGCGAGCCAGGTGAGGGCACCGGCGAAAAGGGCCAGCACCCAGCCCACATGAATGTACCGGATCGCATCGGTGGCGCCGGTGACCTTCAACATCGCAAGAATAGCGGCAAGCACCAACGTCGCTTCTAAACCTTCGCGTACAATAATCAGCGCCGAGTTGAGAAAAAAATAAATTGCGGAGTAATCGTCGTTACGCGCCAGGATTTCGCCGGCCCGATCGAGGCGTGCTTCAATTTCGGCGCGCCGTTTTTCAATCTCCTCCGGCGCCACCCCTTGCTTCATTGAGTTTCTGTACTCTGTGAACAGTGCTTCCAGCGCGCGACCAAAAGACGCATCCTTGGCGAATAGAGCCGGTTCGGCCAACTCGTATCCGTCAATGTAAGCATCAACAGCTTTTTGATAGGCCTTGTCTTTTTCTCCACCGAAGTAAAGGGACGCGCTTTCACGTACCAAATTTCGGGTCAACACCAATGGATCCGCGGGTTTTTGCTCGAGCAAACCACGGCGCAGATACGCCAGGACGTCATTGATAGAGGCTTCCTGGTCAAAATACCCCTTGATCTGCTCAACCAGCTCTTCATCAGAGTGGGTTGCGAGGTTGGCGACAGAGCTCACATCAGGCGGCAAATTTTTCTGTTCGAGCAGAGCCGCGCCACGACGGGCTTGTTCGGGTGCGAAGCGCAACGACATCACGTAGAAAGCGACCTGCCAGCGCTGCTCCTCACTGAAGGCGGCGAATGAAGCCATGGCCGTTCCCTCGACACCGAAGCTTGCTGTGTTGAATGCCTTGAAAGGGGATAACCCTGCCATGCGCTCGGGGTCTGTGAAATTTGCTGGAGAGGGCGTTTTGGGACTCATTGAGCTCGCTCCGGGACCGTCGCCGCGGCCCGTCGCGCCGTGACACTGCGCACAATTTTCGGCATATAGCGTGTGTCCGGATGCCAAGGTCGGGAGCTGTTTGGGATAGGGAATAATATTGTATGCCGAGATCACCTTCTGCTTGGCGGTCTGCGCGAGCTCAGCAATCACCCCAGGCTCGGCCTTTTTTTCAATCTGCGCGGCCAACGATCTGATTGTCGGTTCAACTCCCGCCTTGTCCGCCCCATCCGCTGCTTTGAGCTGATTCAACAATTCCTGCGTTCGTTTGGAGAATTCCTGCATCTCCGCATATTCGTCTTGATTGACCATTCTGCCGTCTTTGACGGCGTTCTTATAATCGCTGCCGAGATAGTCGAGTACGGAGACGAGTCGTTTGGCTTGCTCTTGAGCAGAAGCGGTTGCTAATCCGAGA
>JBIOXP010000361.1:0-13729 GCA_044869705.1 Binatia bacterium
TAGAAAGAATCCATTTGACGTTCATGTCCGTCAACCAGCGCGCGGTATCGTAAGATTGATCGACGAGAATATGGGTGAGCTTTTTGTCGGCGGCATACTCGGTCACCTGCATGACATCTTCAAAAAATTCCGCGTTGGAATAAGCGCCGACCTCCATCTTTGCCGCCTCTTCATCCGTGAGCGAGGGCAGCATCGGCCGCATGTCGTCCAGACTGTTATATGTGAAGCGGAAGCCGCCGCCGGAAAAGCGCGTATTGCCGCCGCGCGCCGCTTTGGGACATTTGTCCAACAGCAGCACGCGCGTCTGCTGTTGCTGCGCCGCCAAGGCCGCCGTCAGTCCCGCATTGCCGGCGCCAATCACGATAACGTCATAATGCGTTCCCGCCATAAAGCTCTAGCGCCTCCCGGGTTGCCGCTTTGACTCGAAGACGTCGCTGTCACTGCCGATTATTAGCCATACCTGAGCTCATGGGTAATGTCATCAAGCGCACCACCAACTCACAGCTTTAGACAATTCTATTTGGTCTCTCCGAGCCGGTCAGGTTGCGTCTCAGTCCCATTCTGACTCGATGCGTGATACTTCCGCGATGTGGCAATTGTATCGATACTTCTCGCGGTCCAGTTTCAATCGGCGAAGCGGTTGTCCTTGAGAGTTTTCCAGAGATCGATGCGGACTTGCGGATCGGAGAGATCGAGCTTGGTGCCGATGCGATTGAACGGCTGCTCGGTGACAGGATCGCCGGGCATAAAAAGTGTGAACGTCTGATGCCACTGGCCGGTCCCGGGGATTTCCTGCTCGATTAAGTCCTTTACTTCGGGGGCTACTCGTTTCATACGCATTCTCGTTTGAAGTTTTGTTTGCGGCGTTTGGTGATTTCTCCCACATTTTCAAATGTTCCTGCCGGATAGACACTGCAAAACCCTAGATTCCCGCTAAGAGCATCCGGGAATGACCCGTGTGAAGCTTTCTTTTTATGTAGCTGAAAATACAAGATCTCTCACTTACGTTCGAGATGACAAATTGGCCGCAACATGAGTTTTCACACAGTCTGACGAAGTCCAAGATCTTTCTCGATTGTTTCGAAAAAACGCGAAATTTCGCTGTTGTTGCTTGTGCTCTGCACACTCCTGTTAGGTAAATTCTAGCGCATCAAGCTTTGAATCTGTTCAGACTGAAACTGCTGATATCGAGCTTGCTTTTGCCATCGAGGACTTGTTCGGCGAGCGTTTCGCCGATCGCCGCCGAATGTTTGAAGCCGTGACCGGAACACGGCGATGCGATGATAATTTGTTCGTTCTCCGGGTGAAGGTCAATGACGAAGTGTGAATCGGGCGTTGTCGTGTACAGACAAGTTGCCGCGGTTACGCATCGATCGGAAATCCCTGGCAAACGGTCTTGCAGATAGTCGACATACATCGATCGCTGCTCTTCAATGTCGACGTCGCGCCGCACATGGTCGGGATCGGTGCTCGCCGCAAATTGCTCGGTCGCGACCTTGATTGTTTTGCCGTCGAGAGTTGGGAAACCGTAGAAACCAAACTCGCTGCCCTGCCCGAAGATCCAAATGAAAATCGGGAACTCGGGTGGCGTAAAAATCGAACCGTAACCGTCGTTAATTTCGAACCAATACATCACCTGGCGATAGACTTTGAACAGCTGCGTGTATGCTGTTGGCAAGAACCGCCCAATCCACGCTCCGGCGGTAACGATGAGCTTTTTCGCGTGGTACGCGCCGAGTTTGGTTCTCACCATCACTGCCGAATTACCGTCGCGTTGCACTGACACAACGATCTCGTCGGTTTTGATCGCCGCGCCATGCTTGCGCGCGAGATCGAGCTGCGCCTCGATACATAGTTCCGGCATTAGAAAACCCGTTTCGTATTCGTAATAACCGCGCTCGTCGGTTACGGCGAACTGCGGATAGCGCTTGTGTATCTCCGCGGTTTCGAAAGTTTCATGGCGAATCTTGAATTTCTTCGCACAGCGGACCGCTTCGCCCAAAAAGTCGCGCCGCCCGTGCATCACGGTCTCGTTGAGTTGCCTCTGGAGCGTGAGTCCGCCTACGATGGTCAGAAGTTCCTTTCCGGTTTCTTTTTCGATCTCGCGCCACAGTTCGTACGAGCGCAGGGCGAACGGCACATATTCCTCGCCTTCGCCGATCGCTTGCCGGATGATTCGACTCTCGCCGTGAGAAGAGCCGCGCGCGTGTGGCGGAGAAAATTGATCCAGGCCAAGCACCTTGTCGCCGCGCTTCGCCAGTTGATAAACGGCGGCGGTTCCCATCGCGCCGAGCCCGACGACGATTGTATCGAAGGTTTTAACCCTGACTCCCATTTTGGTTCTATAGAAGTCGGCTCGTCGTACTAGAATCAATCGAGTCGAGCCGATATGTCGCAGTGAGACCTGACCTCAAACTTATCTGGACAGGCGCGGCCACGCTGACACTCCCTCAAAACGTATCCTGAATCGCATCAATGTGCATCCTCTTCTATCGAATCGGACCCATCGAAATAGACGGCGCTAATTTCGACTCACGCGCTTTCGTTCCGACCGCTGAATCCAAACTCGCGGAGCTCTGATCGGAACTACGGGTCATTCTTCTCCAGTCGTTAAGCCGAGAGTACAAACCCCTACGAATTGTATGAAAATGACTGATTTCATTTGCTGGCCATCTATTTTTCGACGAAAACTCGTTCTCAATTCCGGAAAAACGCTTTTCCCAAGACTGGTACAAACGTTGCTCACCTCGCTCAATTGTTGACGACTAAGTTACTGCAGGAGGATCATCATGAAAAAGGCAATTTTGGCGATAGCGCTTGTGCTTGGTTTGAGCCAAAGCGGCTGTGCCTTTCTTGGCGGTGCGGCGGTGGGGAGTTTGGCTACCGGCGCAGGTTATGAAATAAACGCGCACAACCAAATGGACAAGCTCGAATCGGATTACCGAAACGAGAGAATTTCACGCCGAGAATACGAAGCTCGCAAGGCGCAGATCGAGAAGGGCTCGATCATTTATTAGGGTTTTTTATAAGCTGGGCAGAACCGAGGGGGATTTATCGCAAAGCATGCGAGAAAATCCCCCTCTGCCATTCATAAAACCGTTCAGCTCGCTCATTGATGTACATTTGGGAGAAAATAGTAACTCAAAGACAGCGAGTGCTGCTGTTGTTTTTCCTTCTCACTACGCTTCTCGGAGGCCTCCCGGGCTGCATGGAACAGATTGCGCTCTTTCCCCGTCCCAGCCTTACCGAGGGTATGCCCGATGTGATCGGGTCCGTAGAGCGCGTCGATGTCGGCGCCCGCCGCCTTTATTTAAGGTTGAACAACAGCGATCGTCGCAGTGTGACGTTTAGCAATGATGCACAGGTCCTTTACCGCGGCCGCGAATATCCCATCACACGGCTTGCGCCGGGTGATCGCGTTGCGATGCAGATCAAGCGCGATGCCGGCGGCGACTCCTATGTGGATTTGATTCGTATTCAAGAAGAGGCACGGAGCGATCGCGTGCTACGCGAAGACTCCACCACGCCGCCACCTATTGAAAGCTTGTCGGGAACAGTTCAGAGCGTAAGCCAGCGCGATGATTCCTTCGAGCTCAACGTCCAACCGAATCCAGTCGTTGTAGCGCTATCGGCAAACGTGCGCGATTCCGACCGAGAGCGTTTTCGAACGCTTCACTCTGGTGATCGAGTCAGGATCGAGGGCAGATTTATTGGTCCTGACCGCTTTGAAATGCTGAGTTTTTTGAACGACGAGTACTGACAGACGTCCGCCGTCCGGGCTTGCCGCCTAACTGACTTCCGTTTTGTTACGTTGTGACTTCGATAACGTTTTTTCGCGAATTTGTTCCCGAACGTGATGCTTTTCGACCCGTAATGCGTCTAATGTGATCGGGGGGTTGCATGAAGGCACTAATCCTGGCGATCGGCATAAGCTTCATAGTTCTGGGGCGCCATGAAACAATGGCGCAGATGTATGCACCCTATCCATACGCCCCCTATTGGGACGGCGTCCAGTATCAACAGTATCCCTATCCCCAACAATACGACCCTTATTACGATCTCCATGTGATGCACTACCAATTGTATTTGCAGCAATATCCCGGCTATCCGGTTTATCAGCCTTTTTACCAACCCTGCTGCTTCATAACCGGTGTCCCGATACGGCCCGCGCCAGCCGTTAGACAGCCAGGACCAAAGATGACTTCGCGCCCTCATCTGCCGCCCAGACGACGCTAACGAGAGTCCTAGCAATTACGCCGCACGGGAAAATATTATCGGGAAAATCATTTCCCTGTTGAGATTTCTTTTCCGCGACCTAATTTCAGCCCCGCATCTATAATCGCGAGGATTCTTTTTTGAGCTAGTCTGTGCGGCGATCCCAATAACGCACCTTGCGGCACGCCGTAACGAAGGCCGAGCAGTCGCTTTCGCCGTTTAGCGTGATGAATCCTTGATCGCGATTTCCCGTCAGCCCCGCCTTTTCGAACAGAGCCACGGCGGCTGGCGTATGGCCGATGAATTTCATATGGGCGAATGCATCCGCCACGAAATCGCGCGCCGCAGGTTCCTTCGCCACGAGCTTTGCACCGTCCTCCGAGACTAATAGCGCTACCGCATCGTAGAGCACTGATGGCCCGCCATCGATCTTTTGTTTGGCTTCGATCCACGATCCATCGCTCGCCTTAACCCCGCCCACTCTCGGCGCGACGATTTCCAGAAGCGCGCCTTCTTCGCTTAGTGCGCTCTTCAGCGACTGCAGCAATTTGCTATCGACGCCGTCCGTAAGGAGCGCACCGACCTTACGGCCTTTGAAGGACTTCGGGCCATTTATTTGAATGCTCAGCGCAGGAGACGATTTCAGGTCTTGAGTCGGACGGGCGGCGTCCGCGGGCTTGGGCAGATCTTTTAGACCCAAACCGCCTGCTACTTCTTTAGCCAATTGTTCATCGATATTCAGAAGATGGGACACCATGCGGCTACGAATCGCCGGCGTTTCGACTTTGCTTAGCTCAAAAACCAGGGCATTGGCGATGTGATTTTGCTCAGTTGGCGTCTGACTTTTGTAGAACTGCCGCGCCTGGCTGTAGTGATCGGCGAATGTCTCTGACCGAACGCGCTCTTTGACACCCTCTTCTCCAGCCGGATAGGACCGAAAGCCCTGCTCAGGTGATTCCCTTGGACCGCCAGCTTCGCCACCCCACGAGTTGGGCTCATAGTTCGCGCGGCCTTTTGGATTGATGAGAGCCATATGGCCGTCTTGTTGAAACGAGGCGAACGGGCACTTGGGCGCGTTGATGGGAATATGCGTGAAATTAGGACTGCCGAGCCGTTTGAGCTGCGTGTCGAGATAGGAAAAGTTCCGGCCCTGCAGCAGGGGATCGTTGCTGAAGTCGACTCCCGGCACGATATTTTGTGTGCAGAACGCCACCTGCTCGGTTTCGGCGAAAAAGTTTTCGACGCAACGATCGAGGACGAGACGTCCGACACGGCGCACCGGCACTTCTTCTTCGGGAATGATTTTGGTGGCGTCGAGAACGTCGAACTCGAACTTTTCTGCAAAAGCATCGTCGAAGAGCTGTAGCCCAAGCTCCCATTCGGGGTAATCTCCCATTTTTATTGCATCCCACAGGTCTCGGCGGTGGAAATCCGGATCGGCGCCGTTGATTTTTACAGCTTCGTTCCAAATCACCGATTGTAAACCGAGCTTGGGCTTCCAGTGAAATTTAACAAATGTAGACTTGCCTTCGGCATTTACCAAGCGGAAAGTATGGACGCCAAATCCTTCCATGAAGCGAAACGATCGCGGGATCGTACGATCGGACATGATCCACATCACCATGTGCATGCTTTCCGGCGTCAGCGAAATGAAATCCCAAAAATTGTCGTGTGCGGTTTGTGCCTGAGGAAATCCGCGATCGGGTTCCTGCTTCGCCGCATGAACCATATCCGGAAACTTGATCGCATCCTGAATAAAGAACACCGGAATATTATTTCCCACAATGTCCCAATTCCCCTGGTTCGTATAGATCTTTACCGCGAACCCTCTGACGTCGCGCGCCAGATCCGGCGAACCTTTATTGCCGGCGACTGTCGAGAAGCGCACGAACACGGGAGTTTTTTCTTTCGGCCGCTGAAACAGATCGGCCTTGGTAATGTCAGCGAGGGATTCATAGTTCTCGAAGTAACCATGCGCGCCGAAACCGCGCGCGTGAACCACCCGCTCGGGGATCCGCTCGTGATCGAAATGGAACAATTTTTCGCGAAAATGAAAGTCTTCGAGCGCGGTGGGGCCGCGAGCGCCGATCTTAAGTGAGTTTTGATCGTCTGAGATCGGAACGCCTTGCTGGGTGGTCAAAACCGGCACGTTGCCGCCAGCGGTTTGGTGAACCTCTCCTGCTGTGCCAGTGGTGACGGTTTGCTCGCCGTACTGCGCTGTTTTCTTTTCATCCGTTGCCGAATTGTTTTTTCCATTGGGCTTGCTCTTCTTTGCCATGTCACTCTCCTCAATTTCATATTCACACGACAGGCGCATGCATCAGTTTGCCTACGCAAGCGTGAAGTCAAACCGAGGCAATGTCTATGCCATTCAAAGTGGAGAAGTGCGTGACAAAGAACCCATCGCAAAAAAACCTGGCTTGTGCACTCGTCGAAAGTTGTACTCGTATTGGGCCGAAGCGAAGTATCTGGGGTTTTCAAACAGTTGTTATGAGAAATTGAACCTGGCGAGCCGCAGAATACAGTTCTGCCATTGTGCTCTAAAGCGAAAACACCAGAGGGTCTCAGGTGAGCGACGGGAGGCAGAAGCTGTTTACTCGGCGCAAATATCGGAAATTGAGAGTTTCAGGTGACCTACTTTCGGAACACCGCAGCCTCCGTTCTATTTACGCACTGTGAAAAGTTGCTCGCCGACTGAGCCGCACAATGCTGACTTCGGTCCGCAGAGCCGGAAATTGTTATGAGAAGGAATTCTTGGGAGCAGATTGTCAGCGTCGATAGCTGATCTAAGCTTCGGTCGCTGCCGTTAAAGCGGGAAGAAGGTGTTTCAGGTACGTTTGGAACTGAGCATTGAGATCTGCGCCGATGGGGCGGATCGCCACATGATCGACGCCGGCATCGATGAATTCTTTCACACAGGCGACGCAGTGCTCCATCGGCCCGCAAGCGGTCCAGATCTCGACACCCTGACGGGTAAAGTCCTTATGGTAATAGGCGTCGAGAAAAGCTTTGGCTTCGCGAAACGCCTGGTCGCGGTTATCATTCACGCACACGCCGTAGTACAGAACCGTTTTGAAGCTGTCCGGATCCCGCCCCTCCTCGGCGAGCAGTTCACGTAGTCTCGCTTTGTAATCTCGAAACATCGAGACCTCGATCTGGTTGCTCATCCAGCCGTCGGCGTAACGAGCGATGCGGCGCAAAGCGCGCTCCACTCCACCTTCGCCGATCTGTCCCGCGCGCGGCGTCCCGGCGATGTAAATCGGACAGGGTCGTTGTATCGGCTTGGGCAAGAGATTTACATCGTCAAAGGAATAATATTTCCCGTGAAAGCTGGCGTGTTCCTCCGACCAGAGGAGCCGTAACGCCTGGAGCATTTCTTCCATTCGTCCGGGACGTTCTTTGCTCGCGACGCGCATCACTTCGAGTTCCTTGGCGGCCATCGGATGCTGGCTCGCCGGATAACCCATGCATGCGGCCAACCATGAGCGTCCATCCGACAATACATCGAGACTCGCCCACTGCAAACCAAGCAGCACGGGATTTCGCTGCGCAATGGTCGCCATGCAAGCGACACCCAGTTTCACCCGAGAAGTTCGCCCGGCAATCGCCCCCAGAAGAGGAATGCATTCGACCCGCGGCTTGCTCAAAATACTGTCGCCCACCCATATCGCATCCACCCTTCCGCTCGCCTCCGCGGCAACGGCCATATCGATCAGATCTTTAGGCGGAGTTCCGCGCATGACTAATGCACGGTTCGATAAAGTCAGGCCGAACGTAGCCTTGTTGGTTGACATGCCCGCCAGGATAGGACGACGATGCGTCAGTTTTCAACTGGGCTACGCCACACCTTTGAGAGGATCCGGCTTCGGCATCAAAGCCAGTCGCGATCAATTCAGAAGACCGTCAAAGTGGTGCCAGATCTTAGCTCAGAAATCTTCTTAAGACCGACGAAAAATCCCTGATTGCCTCCTCGCTGTCGAGTGCGTAGGGATGAATGCGCTGTTTGGCGATAGCCCGAAAGTATTTCTCCGGCTGGCGATCTTGGGAGATCAGCAGGACGTTTCGGCCGAGCGTGTGTGCAATAGCGAGTTCTAAGGCCACGTTGGCGTTCAATCCTGTGAGATCGACTACAATGTGCGTCGCGCGGCAGATCTCGTCCCAGATCGAGCGCAGAATGTCGGGCTCGAGCACTTTATCGCCGCGGATGTATTGAATTGCACCGCCGCACGCGTCGGCGACGATTCGGCTTGTCGTGCTCGCCCAGTCGGGACCGAACGCAGTCACATGAAAGCACCGCTTTGATAACGGATCCGGATAATCTCCCGGCCAACTCGGAAACGCGATCTGCGGCGCGCCCGCCCCAACAAACCCAAGCGCAGATGAAATGAGCAAGCGCGCCTTTACGGCGTCTCTTTCGGCATCGCTATCAATCGATGCGAGCGATTGCCGGACACGAAAGTCGCTGCTCGATCCATAATGAGAACGCAAAAACTTGATCGAGGCAACTACCGAGCTCCCGGCGCGGCTTCGCTGCAAACCGTAAAGGGTTTCATCGAGTGCCCGACCCAGTTGCGACAACGCATCGGCCTGCGGCGTGATCCGGATCGGTTCGAGATCGAGATCGAAAGGCAGGTCTTGATCTTCGAATGCGACGATGATGGCGGGCCGGCCAAGCGCCAGAGCGATGCCGAGTTCGTAAGCGACATTGGCCACAGCGCTTATTTTCGCAAGATCGCCATTTCTTTTGAAACCGGTAAAGTCGAAAACTCCCAGCGTCGCCTCACGCAAATGGTTCCACCGAAGCGAAGTGGGCTCGCCAGTCGATTGCGATACAAGCTGTTGTAATTTTCGTTCTGCGCACGCACGCTCGACCAACGCACCGGCTTCGTCGCCGCCCGAGAAAAAAACTGCCGACGGTTTTTGCGCCGTGCTATGGGTCGGCCAAATGGGCGAAATCAACATCAAATGATGGCGCAGAGAAAAATTGCGAATGTTCACCGCCGTCTGCCGGAGCGTTTCGCTCTCGAGTTTGAGCGGATCGCCGTCGGCCGGCAGATCGGCCAAGGCTTCACGGCTGTCGCGCAACTCGCCCATTAGCGCCATTCCCGCGCGTCCTTCCTCCCCCGTCAAATCGCCGCCGGCCGTTTCGTTGTAAACGTAGCGGTGCAGCTCGTTATGAAGCTTTACAACCAGCGCCAACCGAGTACCCGCGTCCGGTTTTTTGTCCGGTGTGCCGCGGCTTGGATCGAGCAACGCTTCGCCCAAGCGAAGCATGGCATCCTGCAATCGCCTTGCGTTGATTTGTTTGTCCGCGATTGTCCAACCGGGTCTTTGAATCACGCCGTCGAGCTCGGCGAGTAAGGCGTTCAGCAGCGGCCGGCGTTCGGCAGAAATTACGCCGCTTTGAACCTGCTCCTCGTATATCCGCCGGAGCTCTTCGAGTCCGTGTTTTTGCAAGTCCGGAGCCGGTTCGGAGCATTCGGATTCAGTCGAGAGCATGGCTGCGGGTTCGGCATGAGCTTGAGCGCGCCCAAGCATTGCTGCGACAGCCTCATTGTCGGCCACTAATTCCTGAACATTTTTTAACGAAGACTCTGCTCCGTGATTCGTCACCGGTTCTACGGATTGCTCGGCAAAGTACGACGCGAGATTCGAGCAGCGGACACACGCGTGCAGCGGTGCCCGATAACGCTCCTCGTACCGCCACTCGCCCCAGGCATGCTCCACGCGGTGCTCGTCGGACCAAGTGGCGCAGCGCTTACACTGGATTCCCTGTTCGCATCCGTCCGCACTCCGGTATTGCCAACTTCCCCATTGGTGCTCAACGCGCGCTTCAGTTTCCGCGCAGCGCTTGCATGAGCGTTCCAATGCGCAATCGGTCTCGGACCGGTAGCTCCAGTCCGGCCACTCGTGCTCGACCCGCTGATTGATTGTTCCGCAGCGATCACACCTCTGAATCAAAACGCAGCTCGCCGAATCTGCACGGACCCATTCGCCCTGGTGAAAACCCAGCATGCATTTGCCGGTATCGAGCCAGTCCTTGAGAGCCATAATTCTATTTTGTCGCTAGCGCGCCGCTATGACCGTTCGTCTCGCGGGCTTGCGAACTCAATTGATACGGTTCCATAACCGATAGCGGCCCTCGCGCGGGCAGAACAAAGTCGCGCCATCGAGCTCGTAGACGAACGCGAGCCGATTGCCATTGGCAAAATGCAGATCCAGAGTTCCATTGGTTGCCGACCAGACGCCGCTTTCCACTGCGCCGGTGCCGCTCGCGCTCCGGCTGTACCAGTGCATGGCACCGGTACCGTCGAGGATACAGTGCGTATCGATGCTTCTCATGAAACTTCCGGAACCGAGGATTTCCGTATGCCGCCAATGGCCGATTAGTCGCCTATCGAGAGCGCTATTCGTTTTCACCGAAGGTTGTTCGCCTATCTGGGTCGAAACCGCGGGTTGCGGCGGGCTGGCCGGGGCGGCGGGCCGCAAAACGTTGTTCACGCCTTCCCTTCGACAGCGATCGATCAACCCCGCGAGTTTTTGATAAGCCTCTTTCGCCTCAGCGTTGGCCGCGAGCTGGTCCACGGCGAAATTGAAGTACTTCTCGGTCGCCGGGCTAAGAAGAATGCTCCTGTGCCGTGTAATTCGTTCGCGCACGCTGTCAACATCACCGGCCTGCATCACCTCTTGGACCGCGCTGTTCACCATTTGCAGCGAAACTGCTTCCTTACCGGTTTGATCTACACCGAAAACCATCTCACCGCAGCGTGAACAGGGGCGCATTTGCTCGCATGACTCCGCGGCTTGATAAATCGGCGCGCCCCAGACATGCTCGGTTTTGTTCTCCTGCTCTTTGCAGCGCTCGCACCAGCGCGCCATGTCGCAAGCTTCGCTCGCCACGTATTGCCATGTTCGCCAGTTGTGAACGACTTGACGGCTTTGGTTATCACAGCGTGAGCAAATCTGGAGCTGCTCGCATCTTTGATCGCTGGCATAGCGCCAGTCGCCGCTGTGAAATCCCAGCGCGCATTTACCCCTATCGAAAAGCTCTTTCAGCATTGGATCAGAACAAGGCCGAACGGAAAATTTCCAGATTACAAATCAAAAAGCCGCTTGGCGTTTTTGTAAAGAATTTGTTCCTTGACCTCCTCCGTCAGCGCCGGGTGCTTGCGGATGTGCTGTAGATTTCCCGGAAATTCGCAATCCCAGTGCGGCACATCCGAAGCGAAGAGAAAGTGCTCCGCGCCGATGTAATCGATGGTATTCGCCAGCTGCGATTCGCCCGGCTCGATGCTGAAAAAGACCTTCGATTTGCGCACCAGCTCGCTGGGCTTTTCTTTGAGCAAGGGCATCTCCACTTCCGCGCGTTTCTCCCAATGCTCGTCGAGTCGATCCAGGTAGTAAGGCAGCCACGTCGCGCCGATTTCTAGAAACGCAAAGCGGAGCTTGGGAAACCTGAGCGGCACGCCTTGGCAAATCATGCTGGTGAACTGCAACAGGATGCCGGCGGTGAACGCGTATGCGTGCACTTCAGCGAACGTGCTCAATCCCTCAGCGCCGAGCTCCCGCGACCAGCTCCGCGTGCCGTGGATGCCAAGCGTCGCGCCGCACCGCTCCGCCGCCGCATACACCGGATCGTAAAAAGAATCGCCGAGCGCCACAGGCAAACCGACGGGCAGAATCTCGAACCCTATCAGGCCACGCTCCTTGACGGCGCGCTCCAATTCTTCCGCCGCCGCCTGGGGCGAGCGCATCGGCAAAACTCCGACACATTTTACACGCTTAGAGAGCGCGTTGTAGTCAGCGGCGAAGTGATCGTTACACGCTTGCGCTACCGCGATTTGAAATTTGAGCTCCTGAAGACGTACGACGCTCCCCGAGCCCGTAGGGAAACAAACGGCGGTCTCGATGTTATGTTCATCGAGGATCTCTTGCCATCGCGAAATCTGCTCGCGCGAGGAAAGCTTGCTCCAGGTGCGCTCGGTCACAAAGTGATCGAACATATAATTGTCCCAGGGCTGATCGCCGGGCCGCAGCGCCGTCGAGCGCTGGTTCCATGGCGCCTTCAAGTATTTGCGAATCTCGCTTTCTTTCTCGATCACGTGTCCGTCGGCATCGATCGCGGTGAGCTGGCTCATAAGATTTCTCCCTCCATTTTGCCCGCGCTATGAAACTTTTCTGGCTTTACTCGCGATAGCGTATCTGAAGCTGAGTAAAGAAACCGCTCTCTTCGAGCTTGCGCATAAGAGTAAGGTCGATCAGACTCGCCGCGTTCACGTCCGCCAATCTGGGATTTTGCATGGCTAGCAACCGCTGCATGTTTTTGAGCCCTTCGATGGACGGCAACGGCCGCGGATCGAACTCCTTGATCGCGTCGGCGTGACCTTCTTCTGCCACCGCAATGTCGGTCAGCTTGAGCCGAGACATGATCGTTTTGATCGATTGCGCTTTGCCACCGGGCGACATCATGTAATGCTCGCCCTCGATCAGCGCCTTCATAATATTCTCGAGGACCTCGGAATTTTTTTGCAGATACGTTTTTCGCGTGACGATTCCAGTCGCCGCCATTGCCGGCGTTACTTCGTTCAGAACCGAAAACCCCTTCTGCTTTAGACCCGGAATATAGGTGCGCGTCGTCAATACCGCGGCGTCGATGACTTGCGATTCCAGTGCCCGGGCGATGATGGTTTGATCGCCGATGACGAGTAGGCGAATATTGTCGCGCGTCGTATCCAGGCCGAGTTGATCCAGGGTCAGCATGACGTACATCCAAAGTGTTCCGCCGATGCTTTGCACGCCAATTCGTTTACCAGCCAGGTCCTGAGCCTTTTTGATATCAGGCCGAACAACCAAATAACCTCGCCCTCGGCTGACAAAACCTGCAACGAGTCTTAGCTCCACGCCGGCAGCTGCGGCACCGAGCACGGTCGTTGCGCCGGTGTAACCGATATCGATATCGCCAGCCGCCAGCCCCGCAGCGAGCATTTGATTGTTGCGGACCAACACGATTTGCGCCGCTAGGCTATATTTTCCGAAGAAGTCGAGGTCTTGGGCGAGCCAGAGCGGCGCGACCCTTGGGCTTGGGCTCGGATATGCGATCACAACCCGAGTTAGCGGAGTAGCAGATCGGGCCGATGGACATGCAAGGAAAACCGCGAGTAGGATCGACAACGTCGCGCAGCCGAGGCAAATCGACCGGGAACGAATGGCGTGGGTGGAAAAGCGCGTCATCGGCTAACTCTTTCCAACTTGCCCGCGATCACTGACCCGCCTCGAATGCATATCAATCCTGCGCGACAAAATAAATGATTATTTTCCGAGTTCGATGTGCTCGGAACGCCTGACGAGGGTTGCGTTGTTGCGCCTGGTGTCATTCTTGATCCATGCTGAAATCGTAACAAAGTTGACCCAGGCGCAGCACGATAAAGTGGCCCTTATCGCGGCGGCTCAGACGCAGGTGAATGTGAGGTTGCGTTTCTGGCGCTGGTACTGAGCCGTATCCGTACAGGGCGGC